>NZ_JBEXCV010000067.1:0-43300 GCF_040605455.1 Embleya sp. NPDC005575
CCGACGCCGCCTTCCAGGCCGGCCCGGAGCGGCCCGCCCCGACGATCCGGCACGCGCTGGCCGCCGGCCCCGACGCGGCGGGCGGCGCACTGGCCCGGACCGGTCTGGGCACCGGATCGGTGGGCCACTTCGTGGCCGCGCGGCGGGGTCCGATCTACGTCGTGGTGGGCCTGCTCGGCGGGGTCTGGCTGGCCTGGTGGAACCACCCGACGGTGTCCTCGGTGCTGCTGATCGTGGTGGTGGTCGTGGCCGTCGTGGCGATCCTGGAGGTGGTCGCGGCGGCTGGGACCGGCGAGCCGGCCGAGGTCGATCGGTGAGTTTCCGGGCGCCGTCACAGGGATCCGTGGCGCGGCTGCGCAGCCGGGTCGAGGACATGCCGGTGATGGCGTTCGTGGGCCGATTGACCACCCGGTTCCTGGTGGTCAACAGCGTCGAGGCCGCCACCACGCTGGCGGCGAAGGTGTTCCTCGCCGGCGTCCCGGCGCTGTTCGTGTTCGCCGCATTCGCACCCGAGGCACTGCGCGAGGAGTTGGTCGACTCGCTGCGGGCCGTCCTCGGCCTGCCGGCCGGCTCCCTGGACGAGGTCTCCCGGGTGCACGACGCGGGCTCGCATCTGCGTCAGCAAACCGGGGCGGCCAGTGCGGTGTTCACTCTCTTGATGGCGGCCCAGGTGGCCCGGTCGCTGCAACGGCTGTGCCGGCGCGCGTGGTTCGTGCGCGCGGTCGGCTTCAGTCCGCGGCTGATCGGGCGCTGGGTGTTGTGTTTGTCGGTGTGGCTGATCGTGCTGTTGCTCCAGTCGCAGTTGCACTCCGGGTTCGGCGCCGGGGCCTGGCTCGGCGTGGTCGTCCTGTTCGTGGCCTGGGTGCTGGTCTGGTGGTGGACTCAGCACCTGTTCCTGGAGGGCCGGATCGGCTGGTGGCCGCTGCTGCCCAGCGCGCTGCTGACCGCGCTGGGCACGGTCGGCGTGCAGTACGGCTCACATCTGGTGATGCCCAGGGCGGTGGCCCGCAGTGTGGCCGAGTTCGGCCCGTTCGGGCTGATGCTGACCCTGATGTCGTGGCTGGTCGCGGCCTCCGCGGTGGTGGTCTTCGCGATCACCATCGGTGCGTTCGTGGCCGAGGAGGAGCCGCTGCGCAGCCTGCTGGGTGCGCCCGAACCGCCGCGGCACATCGACCCGCGTCAGGTCTGACCGGAGGTCTGTCCGGCGCGCCGGAACTCCGACGGCGACTGCTGGACCCGGCGGGAGAACAGCCGGGCGAAGTAGGCCGGATCGTCGTAGCCGACGTTGCGGGCCACCTCGTGGATGGACTGGTCGGTGGCCAGGAGCAGGCGCTTGGCCCGGGACAACCGGGTGCGCACGATGTACTCCTTGGGCGTGGTCCCGGTCGCGCGTTGCATCTCGCCGCGCAGGCCCGCCTCGTCCAGGCCCAGCCGCCGGGCATGCTCGCCGACGGTGAGCGGCTCGGTGGCGTGCTCGTCGAAGTAGCGGACCACGCGTGAGCCGTCCTCGTCGACCCGGATCGTCTTCAGGTCGATGATCAACTGGTGCACGATCGCGGAGGTGACCACCTCGCGGTTGGGCGCGCCCGGCTCCACCGCGGTCAGCAGCCGATCGAAGCCCTGGCGCAGCGGCCGCACCCCGCCCAGCGACATCACCGGCTCGGCCCGGTCCAGGAAGCCCAGGTCCTCGTACGCCGCGGCGGTCGGTCCCTCGAACAGCACCCAGTGCTCACGCCACCCGGTGGGGTCGGGGCTGTATGCGTGGTACTCGCCGGGGAAGAGCAGGAAGGCCGCGGGCGCCTGGACCGGGATCCGCGGCGCGTGCCGGTTGCCCGAGCGGAACCAGCCCGACCCGCCGGTGATCAGGGTGAGTTGGTAGCAGCCCAGCACCCGGCCCTCGAATTGCATCGCGGTGACCTGCTGCCAGCCCACGCCCAGACACACCAGGCCGAGTCGCTGGTGTTCCCTGGCGGGTGTGAGGTAGCGCGCGAAGATCATGGTGCGCCGATCGTACGGCGGCGGGCGGCGGCGAAGGGGTTGATCACGCCTTCACCCCACCCGCCACCAGATCGGTGCGCCAGAACCGCTGGAGCGACCAGAACGCGGCGACCAGCGGAATCACCGACACCAGTGCGCCGACCACGACCAGGTTGGCGTGCGGTTGAGTGAGGTCGCTGTTCCACGCGTTCAGGCCCAGCGTGACCGGCCACAGGTGCTGGTTGTTGAGCGTGATCAGCGGCAGGAAGAAGTTGTTCCAGACCGCGACGAGTTGGAACAGGAAGATGGTCACCAGCGCGGGCGACATGATCCGCAGCCCGATGGTGTAGAAGATCCGGAGCTCGCTCGCGCCGTCGAGGCGGGCGGCTTCGATCAGTTCGTCCGGCACCGACGCCTCGGCGTAGGTCTTGGCCAAAAAGACGCCGAACGGGCTCACTGCCGCCGGCAGCAGCACCGCCCAGATCGTGTCGACCAGGTGCACCTTGGAGAGCATCAGGTAGATCGGCAGCGCGAGCATCGGGGTCGGGATCAGCACCGCGCCCAGGATCACCGAGAAGATCGCGCCCCGGCCGCGGAACTTGTACTTGGCCAGCGCGTAGCCGGCCATCGCGGCCAGGAAGGTGGCCACCACGCCGCCGCCGACCGCGTACAGCACCGAGTTGAACACCCAGCGCAGGAAGATGCCGCCGTCCTCGGCGAAGAGTTGGCGCAGGTTGGCGCCCAGGTTCCAGTCGGCGAACCAGAAGCCGTTGCCGCGGAACAGGTCGCTGGAGGACTTGGTCGAGGAGACCAGCAGCCACCACACCGGCATCAGGAAGTAGGTCGCCACCAGGAACAGGAACGAGGTGGTCAGCACCTGCGAACGCATCGGCGTGGTGCGGCCCTTGCCCACTTTCGCGGTGGGCAGCGGCGCCCGATCGCGGACCGGGCTCGCGGGCGGGGTGGTCAGCGTCGTCACAGCGAGGACCTGCCGTTCGTGAGCCGGGCGGAGAGCTTGAGGACCGCGAAGGACAACACGCACGTGCCCAGGGCGAGCAACACCGAGACCGCGGCGCCCTGGCCGTAGTCGTTGTTCTCGACCGCCTTGTGGTACGCGGACATGATCGGGGTGTAGTCCGCGTCCAGGGACGAGGTCAGCGGTCGCAACACACGCGGTTCGGTGTACAGCTGGAGCGTGCCGATCACCGAGAACACCGTGGTGAGCGCGATCGCCGGGGCCACCAGCGGCACCTTGATCCGCCACGCGGTGCGCCACGGACCGCATCCGTCCAACTCGGCCGCCTCGTACAGCTCTTGCGGGATCGCCTGGAGCGCGGAGTAGATGACCAGCATGTTGTAGCCGGTCCAGGTCCAGGTGACCACGTTCGCGATCGACCACAACACCGCGTCCTCGCCGAGGAAGTCGGACGGCAGGCCGACCGCGTCGAGCATGCTCACCACCGGGCTGGAGCGCGGCATGTACAGGAAGGCCCACAAGATGGTGGCGACCACGCCGGGGATCGCGTAGGGCAGGAAGTAGGCGGTTCGGAAAAAGCCCTTGAGCCGGGCCGATTTCGCGTCCAGGAGCAGGGCGAGCACCAGCGCGAGGCCGAGCATCACCGGCACCTGGACCACGCCGAACAGCAGCACTCGGCCCACGCCGTGCCACAGCGCGTCGTCGTGCAGCGCCTTGGTGTAGTTCTCGAATCCCGCGTACACCCGCTTCGGCGGGGTCAGCCCCAGGCCGGAGCGCTGCACCTTGTGCAGGCTCTCGACGATCGCGTAGCCGACGGGGACCGCGTACATCGCGGCGAACAGCACGCCGAATGGCGCGAGGAACATCAGGGGTGCGGACCGCCGGCGCTTGCGCCGCGGGATCGGTGCGCTCAAGGGCGGCCTCCCGGTGGATGGAACGGGTGGAGTGGAGCGAAGTGGAACGGGGCCGACGGCGGCGTGCCCGCCGTCGCGCGCGAGGTGACGCGCGGACGGCGGGACACGTACGGACTGGCTGTGGCGTCGGGGTGGTGACGGCGGGTCAGCCCGCGGCGGCCTTCAGGCCCTTGTCCTGGATGGCCTTGATCGTGGTGCCCTGAACGCCGGTCAGCGCGTCGGCGAGCTTGCCGTTGCCGGCACCGGCCTTGCCGATCCGGTCGGTCAGGTCGGCGGAGACCTGGGTCATCGTGGGACCCCACTGCCAGCCGGCCGGGGCCTGCGCGGCGGACTCCTTGAAGATGTCGTAGATCTTCGTGTTGCCGAAGTACGCGGACGGCTGCTGCATCGCGTCCAGACTCGCGCCGGACGTGGCGGCCGGGTAGATGCCCGCGTCCTTGACCAGCGTGGTCAGGCTCGCGGTGTCGCTGCTCATCCAGTCCGCGAAGGCGACCGCGGCCTTGGTGTTCTTGCAGCCCTTGAGCACGGCCGTGCCGGAGCCGCCGATGTTGCCGGTGGCCTTGCCGTTCGCGTCCCACTGCGGCATCGGCGCGACCGCCCACTTGCCCGCCGCGTCCTTGGCGTTCTCCTCCAGCAGCGCGGTGAACCACACCGGGCCGACGTAGCTGGCCACACTGCCGTCGCCGAACCGCTTGTACCAGTCGGGGGTGAAGGTCGGGTCGGCGGAGACGACCTTCTTGTCCAACAACTGCTGCCAGTACTGGGTGACCTTCTGCGTGCCGGGCTCGGTGAGCGAGACCTTCCAGGTGTCGCCCTCGGGCTTGAACCAGCTGCCGCCGTTCTGCCAGGCCATGCCCGCGTACCACCACGGGTCGTTGCCGCCGAAGGCCGAGTAGGCCACCGCCGGGTCGGCCGTGTGCACCTTGTCGGCCTGCTGCGCGAACTCGTCCCAGGTCTTGGGCGGGGTCAGGCCGTTCTTGGCGAACACGTCGGTGCGGTAGAACATCGCCACCGGGCCGGTGTCCACCGGGATCCCGTAGGCCTTGCCCGCGACACTCATCTGCGACCAGGCGCCGGCCGAGTACTTGGACTTGACCCCCGCGGCCTCCTTGTCCACGTCCTGGAGCGCGCCCTCGACCAGGAAGCTGGGCAGCGTCTCGTAGCCCATCTGCGCCAGGCACGGCGCGTTGTTCGCCTTCACCGCGGCGAGCATCTTGGCGTAGCCGCCCTTGGAGCCCGGCTCGACCTTGTTGTAGTTGACGTGGATGTCGGGGTGCGCGGCGTTGAACGCGGTCACGGCCTTCTCATAGGCCGGGTTCCAGCCCCAGAAGTCGAGCTGGGTGGTGCCGCCGCCCTGGCTTCCGGGCGCCTTGTCGCCCTGTGCCGCCTTGTCGGTCTTGTCGCCGGAGTCCGAGTCGGAGCCGCACGCGGTGAGCGCGGTCAGGGCCGCGATCGTGACCGCGACGGCGGCGTGGCGGGCCGTCTGGCGGCCTCGGCGCGACGAGCGCGAAGCGCGGTTGCTACCCCACATGAGGTGGCCGTCCCTTCGGGAAATGGGCAGGGCTCGATGGAGCCCGGCGCGTATTCGGAAGCAGTGGAGGCTGTCTGGCCGCCGATCATGTGCCCTGCCCGACAAGGCGTCAACGGGTTGCCGCCGGACTCGTGCTTTTGTCGAGGTGATCCGCAAGAAAAGTCCAAGCGCGCGGTCACCGGATGGCAAGGTGCGGGAACCAGAGAGTATCCATCCAGGTGAGAGCCTCGTGACGACGGGTCGATGGATATACAAAAGTCCACGACGCCACTCAGAAGAGTGCATGTTCGGGTCGCGCGCCTCGTGCACGATGATCCGGACCCACCGCACGGATCTGCCCGAGGAGCGTCTTGACCACCCCCAGCCTCGTCCCGAGTCGAGACGGCTTCACCCTCGACGGCAGGCCGTTTCGGATGCTCTCCGGTGCCCTGCACTACTTCCGTGTTCACCCCGAGCAGTGGGACGACCGGCTCGCCCGGCTGCGCGGCATGGGCCTGAACACGGTCGAGACCTACGTCGCCTGGAACGTGCACGAGCCCACCCCCGGGCACTTCGACTTCACCGGCGGCAAAGACCTGGTCGCGTTCCTGCGCGCGGCCGAGCGGCACGGCCTCGCGGCGATCGTCCGGCCCGGTCCCTACATTTGCGCCGAGTGGGAGTTCGGCGGCCTGCCCGCTTGGCTGCTCAAGGACCCGGGGATGCGGTTGCGCTGCGCCCATCCGCCCTACCTGGCCGCCGTGGACCGCTACCTCGACGCGGTGATGCCGCTGCTGGAGCCGCTGCTCGCGGAGAACGGCGGGCCGGTGATCGCGCTCCAGGTGGAGAACGAGTACGGCAGCTACGGCAACGACGTCGCCTATCTGCGGCACCTGGTCGAGGGGCTGCGCCGGCGCGGCGCGAGCGGGCTGCTGTTCACCTCCGACGGGCCCACCGAGCCGATGCTCCAGGGCGGGACCGTGGCCGGGGTGTTGCCGACGGTGAACTTCGGCTCGCGCGCGGACGAGGCGTTCGCGATGTTGCGCCGCTGGTCGCCGAACGGGCCGCCGGTGTGCATGGAGTTCTGGAACGGCTGGTTCGACCACTGGCGCGATCCGCACCACGTGCGGGACGCGGCGGACGCGGCGGGCGTCCTGGACGACATGCTCGCGGCCGGCGGATCGATCAACCTGTACATGGCGCACGGCGGCACCAACTTCGGGCTGATGAACGGCGCCAACGAGCACGAGGGCGTCTATCAGCCGACGGTGACCAGCTACGACTACGACGCGGCGATCGGCGAGGCGGGCGAACTCACCGAGAAGTATTGGGCCTTCCGCGAGGTGATCGGGCGCTATGCGCCGCTGCCGGCCGAACCGCCGCCGACGCTGCCGGCGCGGATCAAGCTCGGCGAGGTCGCACTGCCCTCGGCGGCGGCGCTGCTCGCACACGTCGAGGACCTGTCCGCGCCGGTGTACTCGCCCGGCACGCTCACCATGGAGGAGCTCGACCAGGCGTACGGCTTCGTGCTGTACCGCACCTGGGTCAGCGGCCCGCGCGAGGCGGCGCCGCTGCACGTGGACGGGCTGGCCGACCGGGCGCAGGTGTTCCTGGACGGGGTGCCGGTGGCGGTACTGGAGCGGAGCGAGGGCGGTTCGGCCTCGTGCGAGCTGGCCATTCCAGCGGGCGGTGCGCGGCTGGATCTGCTGGTGGAGAACTGCGGCCGAATCAACTACGGGCCCGGGTTGACCGACCGCAAGGGCATCACCAGGGGTGTCCGGCTGGAACGGCAGAGCCTGTTCGGCTGGCAGATGTACCCGCTGCCGCTGGACATGCCGGGCGGGCCGGTGTTGCCGGACGCCGCCGGTCCGATTCCGGCGGATGTACCGGTGCTGCGCTCGGGCACCTTCGAGGTGGGGACGGTCGGGGACACGTTCGTCCGGCTGGACGGGTGGACGAAGGGTCTGGTCTGGATCAACGGCTTCCTGCTCGGTCGCTACTGGTCGGTGGGGCCGCAGCGCACGCTGTACGTCCCGGCTCCGGTGCTGCGGGCGGGGGCGAACACGGTGACCGTGCTGGAGCTGCATGGGCCCGGCGGGGCGCAGGTCTCGTTCGTGGACACGCCCGATCTCGGCGAACCCGCGGCGGCGCCGATCTCGTAGGGGCCGGTCCCCAGGCATCGGACGGGCCGGGATGGTCGGCTCGGCGGGCGGCATTGTCGAGCCGACCGCCGCCGGACGGACCGAGATGCTCGGCTCGACATGCTCTGCGGCGGTGCATGCCGGACAGGTTGTTCGTTCAGTCCACGTCCGGTTCGCTGACGCCGCCTCGGCGGGCCAGGTGGATGAACAGACGGGCCGAGCGTTCCCGGGCGTCCTCTCGGCAGACCAGCATGATGCCGCGGCGCAGCGGCGGGTCGAGTGAGCGGACCGAGGCCGAGTTGCCGAAGACCTCCTCGGCGACGTCCCGGTACCACAGGAGCGAGCCCTCGCCGTTGAGTACGCCCGCGACCCAGTTGACCCGGTCGTTGTGCTCGTAGCGGGCGATCGGCCGCACGCCCATCTCGGCGAACATCGCCTCGAATTGGGAGCGCCGTTCGCTGCCGCGTGCCGGCAGCACCATCGGCAGGCCGTCCAACGTGCTCCACGGCACCGGGTCGGGCAGCCGGGTGTTCGGCGGCGAGACGAGCACCACCTCCGCCTCGGCGAGCCGGTAGGTGCGCAGGTCGCCGGGCCCCGGCCCATCGGCCACGCCGATCGCGGCGGCGCCCGCCCGTACCGCGCCCAGCACCCCCTCGCGCCCGTCGTACCGCGTCACCTCGATCGGCGCCTCGGGGTGCTCCGCGGTGAACGCCGACACCAGTCGGGCGACATGGCCGATCGCGAGGGTGGAAGTGGTGGCCACGGTCAGGGTCGGCTCGGACTCCGGGCCGGCCGCCCGGCCGATGTCCTCGATGGCGGTGACGGTGTCGAGCACGGTACGGGCGAGCCGGACCACTCGGGAGCCCTCGGCGGTCAGTCCCACCGTCCGACCCTCGCGCACGAACAGTTCGGCGCCCAGCTCGTGTTCGAGTGCCTTGAGCGCCCTGGACAGCGCGGACTGGGCGACGTAGAGGGCTTCCGCTGCCGCGGTCATGGTGCCGAAGTTCGCGACGGCGACGAGGTAGCGCAGCTGCTGGAGGGTCACGCGCCGCACCATAACGGTCACGCCACCCACACCGGCAGGGTATGAAAGCGGGCAATTCGCTTGCGAGGCACGGCCGTTGTGTCGGTTGGGCTGAAACACCAGGGCATCGGTGTATGCCGTACGGGCAAGGTTCGGGGCGGCCCGCCCCGGACCGGAGCCGGCCCGCAGGGCCGATCAGGCCGTGTGGCGACTGGGCGGACCGGGGCCCGAGGGGCATTCGCCGGAGCGTTCGCGAGCCGCGCGCGGCGGTCTTTGCGTCGTTGACACCTCGATATCCGAAACCGACGATACGGCCGAGTGATTCGACTGCGGCCGGTACTTCGATCGCGTACCGCTCTCGGCCGCAGGATACGTCCCGACATCGGCATCGATGCGGCGATTCACCGTCCCCGGAAACGAACTCGCGCGCCCATTCCCACCGCACCGTCCTTCCGCCGCACGGTTTCCCGGATGGAGGCACTCCCCCATGACGTCGAAGTCCCCGCGTCGCGATCAGGTCCTCGCAGTGAGCCCCTTGGGGCGTCCCAACGCCCGACTCGTGATCGCCGCGCATCGGGCCGGCGCGCTCGGGGTGCTCGACCTCGGCCGGGAGCGCGACCCGGCGCTCGACGCGCTGGCCGAGGCGTCCGCGGTCCCGTCCTTCGGTGTTCGAGTGCCGGTGGGTTGTCCGCTGGGCCCGCGCGAGTTGCCCGAAGGGGTGGACGTGGTGGTCCTGGCGCCGGACGCACCGTGGTCGCTCGCGGCCGCCGGCATCGGACGGCGGGTCCTGGTCGAGGTCACGTGTGCCGAAGGGGCCCACGCGGCGGTGGCCGCCGGGGCGGCAGGGGTGATCGCGCGCGGCGCCGAGAGCGGCGGGCGATGCGGCGAGTTGACCACGTTCGTACTGCTCCAGCAGTTACTCGCGGACGATCGGATCTCGGTTCCGGTGTGGGCGGCCGGGGGGATCGGTCCGCACACCGCCGCCGCGGCGGTGGCGGGCGGTGCCGCCGGAGTGCTGCTGGACACCCAGCTGGCCCTGGTGGCGGAGAGCACGCTGCCCGCCGACGTCGCGGCGGCTGTGCGCGCGATGGACGGCAGCGAGACGGTCGTGCTCCGCGGCCATCGCGTCTACCGGCGTCCGGACCTGCCGATCGCGCGGCTGGCCGAGCAGGCCGCCGACCTCGGCGCGGCACTGGGTGCGGGCGGGCTGCACCGCGAGTTGTTGCCGGTCGGCCAGGACGGCGCGTCGGCCGCCCGGCTCGCGGATCGGTACGGCACGGCCGGTCGGGTGCTGCGCGCGGTCCGCGAGGCGATCGTGGACCACGTGGCCGCGGCCGCCCGGCACGGAGTGGGTCCGCGGCCGGTACAGGGGCCGATGACGCGGGTGAGCGACCGGGCCGCGTTCGCGCATGCGGTGGCCCGAGCGGGCGGGCTGCCCTTTCTGGCGTTGTCCCTGCTGCGCGGGCCGCAAGCGGGCGCACTGCTCGCCGAGACGGCCGAGCTGCTCGGCGACCTGCCGTGGGGTGCGGGCCTGCTCGGCTTCGTGCCGCCGGAGCTGCGCGAGGAGCAGCTCGCCGCCGTTCTCGCCGCCCGCCCGCCGTACGCGCTGATCGCGGGCGGTCGGCCGGATGGGGCAGCGCCGTTGGAGGCCGCCGGGATCCGAACGTATCTGCATGTGCCCTCCCCCGGATTGTTGACGCAGTTCCTGCGCGAGGGCGCCCGGCGATTCGTCTTCGAGGGCACCGAATGCGGTGGGCATGTCGGGCCGCGCGCCAGCTTCCCGCTGTGGGAGGCGCAGTTGCACGAGTTGCTCTCGTTCGCCGAACGGCACGGCGGTGCGGCCGAGTTGGACCTGCTGTTCGCGGGCGGCATCCACGACGCGCGCTCGGCGGCGATGGTGGCCGCCGCGGCGGCGCCACTGGTCGAGCGCGGGGCCTCGGTCGGCGTACTGATGGGCACCGCGTACTTGTTCACCCGCGAGGCGGTGGACAGCGGCGCGATCGTGCCCGGTTTCCAGGCCGCGGCGGTCGAGTGCGCGGCGACCGCGCTGGTGCAGACCGCACCCGGGCATGCGACCCGCTGTGCGGGCACGCCGTTCGTGGCCGCGTTCGAGGCCGCCCGGCGCGATCTGGAGGCACGCGGTGTGCCGTCCCGGCAGGTCTGGGCCGAGTTGGAGCAGCTCAATCTGGGGCGGTTGCGGATCGCCGGCAAGGGGCTGCGGCGCGAGGCGGGCGCGTTGGTCGCGGTGGACGAGGACACGCAGCGCCGGGAGGGGATGTTCATGCTGGGCCAGGCCGCGGTGTTGCGGTCCGCGCCGACCGATGTCGCCACGCTGCACCGCGAGGTCACCACCGGGTCGGCCCAGTGGCTGGCCCGCCGGGTACGCGAGTTGGGCGGGCCGGTCCGACCCGCCGCACCTCGGCCGCAGGACGTCGCGATCGTGGGCATGGCTTGTGTGCTGCCGGGCGCACCGGACCTGGCGAGTTACTGGCGCAACATCCTGGCCGGCGTCGACGCGGTGACCGAGGTGCCGCGCGAGCGCTGGGACGTGGAACGCTACTTCGCGGCCGACGCCGAACCCGGCGCGACCGCACGCGGGTCGGTCCGCGGCGCCGCCCCCGGAGCGGTCCCGCCCGGGCGGACCCCGTCCAAGTGGGGCGGGTTCGTGCCCGCGATCGGGTTCGACGCGACCGGATACGGGATCCCGCCCGCCTCGCTGGCCGCCATCGAACCGGCCCAACTGCTCGCGCTGCACGTGGCGTCGGGGGCACTGGCGGACGCCGGCTACGGACCGGGACGGGCCTTCGCCCGCGAGCGCACCTCGGTGATCTTCGGCGCCGAGGCGGGTACCGACCTGGCCGGTGCGTACGGCTTCCGCGCGTTGTTCCCGGGTTACTACGGCGCGCTGCCCGCCGACCTGGACAGCCAACTTCCCTCTCCCACCGAGGACTCCTTTCCCGGTGTGTTGGCCAACGTGATCGCCGGCCGGATCGCCAACCGGCTCGACCTGGGTGGCGTCAACTACACCGTGGACGCCGCCTGCGCGGCCTCGTTGGCCGCGCTGGACCTGGCCTGCAAGGAGCTGAACACCGGATCCAGCGACCTGGTGTTGTGCGGTGGGGTGGACACCCACAACGGGATCAACGACTTCCTGATGTTCTCCTCGGTACGCGCCCTGTCGCCGACCGGACGCTGTGCGACGTTCGACGCGGACGCGGACGGAATCGCACTGGGCGAGGGCGCGGTGTGCGTGCTGCTCAAGCGGCTCGCGGACGCCGAGCGCGACGGGGATCGGGTGTACGCGGTGGTCAAGGGCGTCGGCGGGTCCAGCGACGGCCGCTCGCTCGGGTTGACCGCGCCGCGTCCCGAGGGCCAGCGACGGGCGCTGGAGCGCGCGTATCGCGCGGCGGGCGTCTCCCCGGCGCAAGTCGGCCTGGTCGAGGCGCACGGCACCGGCACCGTGGTCGGCGACCGGGCCGAACTCGACACCCTCACCGCAGTGTTCACCGAGCACGGCGCGACCCCCGGCGACTGCACGGTCGGCTCGGTGAAGTCCCAGATCGGGCATACCAAGTGTGCGGCGGGCCTGGCCGGTCTGGCCAAGGCCGCACTCGCGGTGCACTTCGGGGTCCGCCCGCCGACCCTGCACCTGCGCCGGCCGCCGGATTCGGGCCCGTTCGTGTTCGACGACCGGGCCCGCCCATGGCCCGCGCCGATCACCGAACGTATCGCGGGGGTGAGCGCATTCGGCTTCGGTGGGACCAACTTCCATGCGGTGCTGGCCGGTTCGGAGCTGTCCGGCGCGGTCGAGCCGGGTGGAGCGGACGCCGCGTGGCCGGCCGAGCTGTTCTGCTTCCGCGGCGCCGATCGCGATGCTGCGCGGGCGGCGCTGGACCGGCTCGCCGCGCGGCTGGACGCGGGCGAGGACCTGCCGCTGCGTGGGCTGGCCGCGCTCGCCGATGGCGATTCCGGTGCGGGTCGCGCTGCGGGTGCCGGTGTCGAAGTCCCGGTACGGATCGCCTTTGTCGCGGTTGATCACGCCGATCTGCGGGTCAAGCTGACGCTGGCCCGGGCGGGGGCGGTCGACCCCGCCGGCGAGATTTTCCACCGGGAGGAGGCAGGCGCCGGGTCCGGTGCCGAGTCGAGTGCCGGGGCAGGCGCCGGGTCGAGTGTCGAGGCGGGCGCCGACGCAGGCGCCGGGTTGGATGTCGGGGCAAGTGGGCAGGTGGCGTTCCTGTATCCCGGACAGGGCAGTCAGCGGCCCGGGATGCTCGCCGATCTGTTCGCCCGCTTCCCCGAACTGTGCGACGGACTGCGGGACATCGACCCGGAGTGCGTACGGGCCATGTTCCCGCCCGCCGCGTTCGGCGCCGAAACCCGGGCCCAGCAGTCGGCTCGGATCACCGACACCCGCCGTGCGCAGCCCGCGCTCGGGGTGGCGGCGGTCGCGCTGACCCGGCTGCTGGACCGATTCGGGGTGTGGCCGGACCAGGTCGCCGGGCACAGCTACGGCGAGTTGGCCGCGCTGTGGTCGGCGGGCGTGTTGTCCACCCGGGATCTGGGCCGACTGGGCGAGGTGCGCGCAGCGGCCGTGCTGGCCGCCGCGGGTGCGGAGCCCGGCGCGATGGCGGCCGTCCAGGCCGGCGCGGACCGGGTGGCCGAGGTGCTGGCCGGAATCGACGGCGTCGTGCTCGCCAATCGCAACACGCCGACCCAGACCGTCGTGTCCGGCCCGGAGGCGGCCCTGACGGCGGCGATCGCCGCGCTGGAAGGGGCCGGGCTGTCCGCGCGTCGACTGCCCGTGGCGTGCGCGTTCCACAGCCCCGTGGTCGCGGCGGCGGCCGACACCCTCACGGCCGCCGTCGCGGACCTGGACGTGCGAGCGCCCAGGATCCCGGTGTGGTCCAACGGCACCGCGGCGCGCTACCCGGACACACCCGCCGAAGTCCGCGCGTTGATCGCCCGTCAGGTGGCCGAGCCGGTGCGTTTCGCCGAGCAGATCGAGGCGATGTACGCGGCGGGCGTGCGGATCTTCGTCGAGGCCGGGCCGGGTCGAGCGCTGACCGGCATGGTCCGGGCGATCCTGGGCGAGCGACCGCACACCGCGGTGGCCTGCGACGTACCCGGCGAGGACGGCCTGCGTCGCCTGCTCACCGCGCTCGCCGAACTCGCGGTCGCCGGCGTGCCGGTGCGGGTCGCGGGAGGTCTGGCCGGCCGGGTACGGCCGATGGACGTCGCGCCCGGCGCCCGCCCGGCCTGGACCGTGGACGGCCACCTGGTGCGCACCGCCGACGGTCGGCCGGTGCCGGGTGGGCTGCGGCCGGCGACCCCGGTGGCTCAACTGCCCGCCGGACCGGCAGTCGGCCCGGGTGTGCCGGCCGGGTCCGCGCGGGACGCGGTGCTGCTCGAATACCTGGCCGGCGCACGGGCCGCGGTCGCCGCCCAGCGCGAGGTGTTGCTCGGCTACCTGGGCGTCCCGGGCGGAGTGCCCGAGGCGCCGCCCGCCGCTCCCGGGCAGGTGCCCTCCGCCGCGCCTGTTCCCGTGCCCGTCGCGGCGGCCGTCCCGGTCGAGCAGCCGGGTGGACCGCTCACCCGTGAGCACGTGCTGGCCGTGGTCCTCGACATCGTGGGCACCCGGACCGGCTACCCCCAGGACATGCTCGATCCGGCGCTGGACCTGGAAGCGGATCTGTCCGTCGATTCGATCAAACGCACCGAGATCATCGGCGAACTGGCCCTGCGGCTGCGGCTGCCCGGCGCGGTGGGTGCGGCGGGCACGGGCGGTGCGGCGGGTGCCGCCGACGAGGCGGTGATCGAGCGGCTGGCCAAGGTCAAGACGATCGACGCGATCGTGGCCGGCGTGCTGGCGGTCGGGAACGGGCCCGAGGCGGACGCGGAATCGCAATCGGGGTCGGGCGGACAGGCCGTGCCGGTGCCGCCGATCGAGCCCGCCGAACCGGCCCTGCCCGTCACCGACCGGCCCACCCGGCACCTGGTCGAGTGTGTGCCGATCGAGGAGCCACCGCCCGCGAGCGAGGCGGACCCGCCCGCCGGCGAGGCGCTGCGCGGTCGCCGGGTGGTCCTGGTCGAGGACGGCGGCGGGATCGCCTGGGCGCTGGCCGACCTGCTCGCGGCGCTCGGCGTCGTGGTCGAGGCGCACACTCGGGATCGGGCCGAGCCGGCGGACGGTCGGCCGGACCCGGCGTGGTCGGAGGTCGACACGCTGGTGCACCTGGGCGCGCTCGCCGACGGGCCGGACCCGATCCTCCCGGACGCCTTCGCGCTGCTGCGGGCCGCGCTGGTGGGCGGCGTACGGCAGGTGTTCCTCGGTACGGCCGGCGGCGGCCACTTCGGCCGGGAACAGGCCGCCGCCGGCCCCGATCCGGTGCCGGGCGCGGGACTGGCCGGGTTCGCCCGGTCCGCCGCGCTGGAGTATCCGGACCGGGTGCTGCGGGTGCTGGACCTGGATCCCAAGGAGGAACCGGCCCTGATCGCCCGTCGACTCCTGGCCGAACTGGGCCGCACTCCGGGCCGACCCGAGCCCGGTGCGCCGGTGCTGCTCGGTCTGTCGGGCGAGCGTCGGCTGACCCTGCGCACCCGGCCGGCGCCGCTTCCGGAACTGGCGCCCGCCGACCGGGACGCCCTGCTGCGCGAGCGGCTCGGGCCGGACGCGGTGGTGCTGCTGACCGGCGGGGCGCGCGGAATCACCGCTCGGGCGGCCGTCGGCCTGGCCCGGGCCACCGGGTGCCACATCGAGGTGCTCGGTCGCACCGGCGACGACGGCGCCCCGGAGCCCGCCGCGCTCGCCGACGCGGCGGACGCCCCCGCGCTGCGAGCCGCGTTGATCGCGACCGGGGTGCGCGAGCCGGCCCGGATCGAGGCCGAGCTGACCCGGATACTGAACCGCCGGCTGGTTCGCGCGAGCCTCGCCGAGGTGGCCGAACACGCGGCCTCGGTGCGCCTGCACGTCGCCGACGTCACCGACGCCGACGCCGTCCGCGCAATCCTGACCGGGATCGCCGAGCGGCACGGCCGGCTCGACGGGATCGTGCACGGCGCCGGCGTGCTGGCCGATCGGCTGCTCGTGGACAAGACCGCGCAGTCCTGCCGGCAGGTGTTCGCCACGAAGGTGGCCGGGGCCCGGGCCCTGGTCACGGCGCTGCGCACGCTGCGGCCCACGTTGGCGCCGCCGGCGTTCCTGGCGATGTTCGGCAGCGTCGCGGGGGTGTACGGCAACCGGGGTCAGACCGACTACGCGGCCGCCAACGACGCGTTGGCCACCCTCGCGCGGCACTGGTCGGCCGAATCGCAGGACACCCTCGCGCCGGTCGCGGAGCGCGTGCTGACCATCGACTGGGGACCGTGGGCGGCGACCGGCGGCGGCATGGTGACGCCCGAGTTGGCCCGCGAATACGCCCGTCGCGGTGTCCCGTTGATCGATCCCGAGCACGGTGTGCAGGCGCTGCTCGGCGAACTGGTCTCGGGCCGGGGCCCGCAGGCCGTGTACGTATGCCTTCCGGCGCACGGGTCGGTGTCCGGATGAGCTCCCGGATCGGCGCGCGCGGCCCGCGGCCCGACGACGCGGCGATCGTCGGGATCGGCGCGATCTTCCCGGGTGCGGCCGATCCGGCCGGCTTCTGGCGGCTGATCGAGTCCGGCGGCGACGCGATCACCGAGGTGCCGCCGAACCGCTGGGACCCGGCGCTCTACTACGCGCCGGGCACCGCCGGCGAGCCCGCCCACAGCGACCGGTTCTACTGCCGACGTGGCGGCTTCGTGGACGACCTGGCCACGTTCGACCCGGTGCGCTTCGGCATCATGCCCGCGGTGGTCGCCGGTGCCGAACCGGACCAACTGCTCGCGCTGCGGGCCGGCGCCGAGGCGATCGCGGACGCGGGCGGCGAGGCCCGACTGCCCGACCGTTCCCGGATCGGCGTGGTCTTCGGCCGCGGCGGCTACATGGGCGTGGCCACCGCCCGACTCGACCAGCGGGTCCGAACCGCACACCAACTGACGAGTCTGCTGGGCGAGTTGGCACCCGAGCTGGATCGCGCCCGATTGGCCGCGATCCGCGCGGCGTTCCACGACTCGCTCGGCCCCGAGCAGCCCGAGGCGTCGATCGGCCTGGTGCCCAGCTTCACCGCGTCCCGGATCGCCAACCGGCTCGACCTGGGCGGCCCCGCCTACACGCTGGACGCGGCCTGCGCGACCTCGCTGCTCGCGCTGGACCAGGCCGCCGCCGAGTTGCGTTCCGGACGCTGCGACGCGGTGCTCGCGGGCGCCGTGCACCACTGCCACATCGCGACGTTGTGGAGCGTGTTCACCCAGTTGCGCGCACTCAGTGCGAGCGAACGGATCCGGCCGTTCGACCGGGCTGCGGACGGCACGCTGATCTCCGAGGGCACCGGCGCGGTGCTGCTCAAGCGGTTCGCCGACGCCGAGCGCGACGGCGACCGGGTGTACGCGGTGGTCCGCGGCGTCGGGGTCTCCAGCGACGGCCGGGCGGCGAGCCTGATGAGTCCGCTGGTCGACGGGCAGGTCCGGGCGCTGGACCAGGCGTGGCGGGCGGCCGGGCTGGATCCGACCGAACCGGGTCTGCTCGGCCTGGTCGAGGCTCACGGGACCGGCACCCCGGTCGGCGACGAGGCGGAACTGACCACGCTGGGCAAGGTCTTCGGGCCGCGCGCCGGCAACCGCCCAGCCGATGTAGCCCTGGGCACGGTCAAGTCCAACATCGGCCACGCAATGCAGGCGTCCGGAATGGCGGGCCTGATCAAGGCCGCCCTCGCGCTGCATCACCGCACGCTCCCGCCGACCCTGCACGTCCGGGACCCGCATCCGGCCTTCGGTGGCACCCGGATGCACCCGCAGGGCCGCGCCGAGGCGTGGCCGGTCAACCCGGCGGGCAGCCGGCTCGCGGCGGTCGACGCGTTCGGCTTCGGCGGGGTCAACGCACACGCGGTGCTCGAACAACCGCCGGTGGGGCGGCCGGTCGCGCTGCCCACCGGGAACGGGCGGGCGGTCACGCGGGACACGCCGACCACCGGCTTCGGGCCGCTCGCGCCGGACACACCGCCCACCCGGGCCGGCCGGCCGCCGGCCCCCGACGTGCTGACCCTGGCCGCCGATTCGGTGCCCGAGCTGGCCCGGCTGCTCGCCGACGTCACCGCCGGGGGCCCGGTGTCGACCGGGCCCGCCGGGCCGTGCCGACTCGCGGTCGCGAATCCGACCCCCAAGCGGCTCGCGCTGGCCGCGCGCGTGGTCGATCGCGGCGTGGCGTGGCGGGGCCGGGCCGAGATCTGGTTCACCCCGCGTCCGCTGCTGGGCCTGTACGCGCCGAATCCGGGCCGGGTCGCGTTCCTGTTTCCCGGTCTGGAGCCGGAGGTGTCACCGCGCCTGGACGACCTGGCCGACACGTGCGGCCGGCCTCGGCCTGAGCTGACCGGCGCCGAGGATCTGGTCGGCCGGGCCGTGGACGCGCTGACCGCGGGCCGCTTCCTGGCGGCCGAGTTGGAACGGGCGGGCCTGATCCCGGATCTACTGGCCGGGCACAGCATGGGCGAGTGGACCGCGATGGTGGTGGCCGGGATGTACCCGCGCGCGGCGGTGGACGGCTTCCTCGCCTCGTTGCGGCCGGACTCGCTGGCCGTGCCGGACCTGGTCTATGCGGCGGTGGGCTGCGGAGCGGCGGTCGCCGAGCGGTTCGTGGGCACCACCGGTCCCGTGGTCGTCTCGCACGACAACTGCCCGAATCAGAGCGTGCTGTGCGGCCCGGGCGAGGCGATCGCCGAAGTGCTGGGCCGGTTGCGGCGTGAGGGCGTCGTGGGCGGCGAACTGCCTTTCCGCTCGGGCTTCCACACCCCGATGTGGGCGCCCTACCTCGGGCAGGTGGCCGCCGCGTTCGAGCAACTCCCGCTGCGGGCTCCGCGGGTGCCGGTGTGGTCGGCGACCGGCATCGCGCCGTATCCGGCGGACGCGGCCGCGGTCCGCGAACTGACCGTGCGTCATCTCCTGGAGCCGGTCCGGTTCCGGGAGTCGATCGAGGAGCTGTACGCGGGGGGCGTGCGGGTGTTCGTCCAGCCGGGCGCGGGCAGCCTGGTCGGCTTCGTACACGACACGCTGCGCGGACGCGATGCGCTGGCGGTCGCGGCGCACTCGACACTGCGGCCGGGCCTGGCGGGCTTTCGTCGCGCCACGGCGGCGCTGTGGGTGGAGGGCGCGGCGATCGAACCGGCCCAGCCGGCGGCCACGCCCACGCCCGTTCCCGACCTCGCGCCCACGCGCACGCATGTCCCCGGCCTCCAGGCCGTCCCGGCACCCCCACCCACGCCCGACCTCACGCCCACCCCCGCCCCCACCCCCACGCCTGCCGGTCCGATCGTCCGGCTCGATCTCGGGTCGCCGTTGGTCACCTTGGGGCCGGCCGCCGATCCACTGCGGCTCTCGGGCGCTCCGCGCTCGACCACCGCCGACCATCCGGTGCTCGCCGCCTTCCACGCGGCGCTGGCCGAAGCCGATCGCTCGGTGGCCGAGGTCGCCGAGGTCGCCGAGGTCGCCGAGCCGAGCCGCACCCCGTCGGCGGCCTCCCCGCCGCCGGCCGGTGCCGAGGAGCGCCGCGTGTACCGGTTCTCCCTGGCGGAGCACCCCTACGTACGCGACCACTGCGTCTACGAGCAGCCCGAGTGGTGGCCGGACCCGGCGGACCGGTTCCCGGTATTGCCGATGACCACGCTGATCCGGCTGGCCGGCGAGGAGGCAAGCGCTGCAGACGGGCCGGGGCGGGTGGTCACCGGGTATCGGGACGTACGCTCCCTGCGCTGGCTGCCGGCGGCCCCGCCGAGCGATATCGAGTTGGTCCGCACGCCGGTGGCTCCGGACCGGATCCGGATCGGATTCGGCCACCACATGTCCACCGAGGTGCTGCTCGCGGACGAGCACGCCACCCGACCCGCACCGCCGGCCGACCGTACGCCGCTGACCGGTGAGGGTCCCGCGCCGGTGTGCGCGCAGGACCTGTACCGGGATCGCTGGATGTTCCACGGGCCCGGGTTCGCCGGGATCGACCAGGTGCTGACGGTCGCCGACGACGGCATTCGCGGCATCGTGCGCGCACTGCCCGCACCCGGTGCACCGCTGGACGCGGCCGGACAACTCCTGGGCCACTGGATGCAGCTGCGCCTGCCCACGGATCGCCTGGTGTTCCCGATGTCGGTGGCGGCGATCGACGAGTATGGGCCGCCGCCCGAGCCGGGCGCGCGGCTGCTGACCACCGCGCGGATCCGGGAGGTCCTGCCGACCACCGTGCGCGGCGACGTCGAGCTGGTGGACCTGGACACCGGCGTGGTGCGGATCCGGGTGCACGACTGGGTCTACCGCCGGTTCGCCGCCGACGAGCGGGTGTGGCCGATGAAGTTCACCCCGCACACCACCGGGATCGCCGAGCCGCAGCCCGAGGGTTGGTGTCTGCTGCGGACCCGCTGGCCCGACCCCGCGGCGCAGGATCTGGTGACGCGCCGCTACCTGGACACCGCCGAGCGGGCCGAGTTCGACGCTGCGGCGCCCCGGGAGCGCCGGGGTCGGCTGCTCGCGCGGGTCGCGGTCAAGGACGCGGTTCGGCACCACCTGTGGGCGCGCGGGCACGGTCCGCTGTATCCCGCGCAGGTCCGGATCGGCTGCGACGACACCGGCCGCCCGCTCGCGCACGTGGTCGTCGAGCCGGGCACCCGCGCGCCGGCACCGCCGCACGTGTCCGTCGCGCACAGCCATCGGCTGGGCGTCGCCGCCGCGAGCACGGCACCGATCGGCATCGACATCGCACTCGTCGACCCCGCCACCGATGTCCCTGCCCTCGAACACGACTCGCTGACCGCCGAGGAACGCCGGCTGCTGGACCCGCTCGTGGGCCCTGACCCGCGATCGCGACACCTGTGGGTGCTGCGCTTTCGGTGTGCCAAGGAGGCGGCCGGCCGGGCGGACGACACCGACCCGACGGGCCGGCCGGCACATCGGGTGGTGACCTCGGCTCGGCCCACGGGCCCGCACGACGCCGAGTTGTCCGTGGGCGCGGGCCCGCCCGACGGCGCCGGCCACCTCGTCCGCACTCGGGACGTGGCGGATCCCCACGGCTCGCGCATCGACCGCTACGTGGTCGCGTGGACGAGCGCGCGGCCCGACGAGCACCGGAACGGTTTCCCCACTACCTCACATGGGAGCACCCGATGAGCGCGGACCCGCATGCCGACCGGATCCTGGCCGAAGTCGCCGGGATGCTCGCCGAGATCGTCGGCGAGGAACTGTTGATCGCCGCCGAGATCACCGCCGAGAGCGGCTTCGACGACGATCTGGCGCTGGAGAGCATCGAGTTCGTCGCCCTGGCCGGGCGGCTTCAGGAGCGCTACGGCGACCGGGTCGACTTCATCGCCTTCCTCGCCGACCTGGAGATCGAGGAGATCATGGCGATGACCGTCGGCCGGCTGGTGAACCACATCGCGGTCTGCACTCGCTCCGAGGCTGTCGGCGGTACCCGATGAGCGAGGTGCACGCGAACGGCCTGCGCTTTCACGTCCAGCGGTTGCGGGCACCCGCCGACCGCCCCGCACCGCGCACGCCGGTGGTCTTCCTGCACGGCCTGGTCCTGGACAACCTCTCCAGCTTCTACTACACGCTGGCCGCGCCGATCGCCCGCGCGGGCTCCGAGGTCCTGCTCTACGACCAGCGCGGACACGGCCGCACCGAGCGGCCCCGGACCGGGTACGACCCGGACACCGCGGTCGCCGACCTGGCCGCGCTGCTGAAGGCGTGCGACGTGGCGACCCCGGTACACCTGGTCGGCAACAGCTTCGGTGGCCTGATCGCGCTGCACGCCGCCCGAACCCGGCCCGACCTGGTCGCAAGCCTGGTGCTGATCGAGGGACAGTGCCTGGACCTTCGGGTCGACACCGAACCGTACGCGGGCGGCTGGGTCGAGGAAATGGCCAACACGCTCAACCTGGCCGCGCTGGGCCTGGAGGCGCATCCCGGCCCGGAGCGGCTCCCCACCGGGCCCGCGCGCAAGGCGGCCCGCCTGCGGGCCGGCGCCGACGCACTCCTGAACGGCACCACCCTGATCGAGGACGTCACCCTGCTGCGCGCACCGACCCCGGACGAACTGGCCGACCTGGCCTGCCCGGTCCTGGCGCTCTACGGAGAACTGTCCGAACTCCTGCCACCCGCACAACGGTTGGCCGAGCTGCTGGCGAACTGCACCCTCACCGTGCTGCCCGGCGTCGCGCACACCGTGCTGCGCGAGGCCACCGCGCCGGTGCTGGGCGCACTGCTCGACTGGCTGGCGCGGCACGAGTCGGCCGGCGTGCGGGCCGGGGCGGACCGATGAGATTCATGTTCGTGGTCCCGCCGTTCACCGGGCACGTCAACCCCACCGTCGCGGTCGCCGCCGCGCTCGTCGAGCGCGGGCACGAGGTGGTGTGGTGCGGGCCGCCCGAGATCCTGGAGTTGCTCCCGCTCGGTGCCCGGCTGTTCGCCACCGGGGACGCGCCGGATCCCACCGGCGGCTACGCCGCACTGCACGCCGACTGGCAACGGCTGCGCGGGGTGGCCGCGCTGCGTTTCCTGGTCGAGGAGACGCTGGTCCCGCTCGCGCACGCGATGTTGCCCGGCGTCACGGCGGCCGTGGCCGGCTACCGCCCGGACGTGCTCGTGGCCGACCAGCAGACCTTCGCAGGCGCGTTCGCCGCGGTTCGGGCCGGCGTGCCGTGGGCGACTTCGGCGACCACCTCGGCCGAGTTCACCCGGCCGCTGCTGGGTTTTCCGAAGGTCGCCGACTGGGTGCGGGCCCGGATCGCCGAGGCCGCAGTCGCGGCCGGCGTACCCGCCGACTGCGATCCGCGCTTCTCCGCACGACTCGTGCTGGTCTTCTCCACCCCGGAGTTGGTCGGTCTGACCGAGCCGGTCCCGGCCCACCACTGCTATGTGGGCCCCGCGTTCGGTCCCAGACCGGCGGTGGTGGACTTCCCGTGGGACCGGCTCGACCCGCGCCGACGCCGGGTCCTGGTCACGCTCGGCACCCTCAACCGCGAGGCCGGCGACCGGTTCTATCCGGCCATGGTGGCCGCCACCCGACCGCTCGCCGACCGGGTCCAGCTGATCCTGGCCGCGCCCGAACGGCTGGCCGGCGCACCCGCCGAGCACGTGCTGGTGCGCGAGTTCGTCCCGCAACTCGCGCTGCTCCCGTACCTGGACGCGGTGGTCACGCACGGCGGGCACAACACCGTGTGCGAGGCGCTCGCGTTCGGCCTGCCGCTGGTGCTCGCGCCGATCCGTGACGATCAGCCGATCGTGGCCCGCCAGGTGGTGGCCGCGGGTGCCGGGGTACGAGTGCGCTTCGGCCGTGCGCATGTGCCCGAACTGCGCGCGGCCGTCACCGACGCACTGGATCGTCCCGAACTGCGCGCGGGCGCCCACCGAGTGCGCGCCTCGTTCGCCGCGTCCGGCGGCGCCGGCGCCGCCGCCGACCGTCTGGAGAAGCTGTGCTGAACCCCATCGCCGGCCCGTTCCCGTGGCTCGCCCTGCTGATCGGCCTCGGCCTGGTGGGCGGCACCCGTACGCTGCGCCGCCGGCTGCGCGCACTGCCCTCGTTGGCCGGCCCATCCACCGACGAACCGCCGCTCGACGCCTGGACCTGTGTGACCGCGATCGGGGTCCGCCCGAACGAGTCCACCATCCGCGCCGCGGTCGCCCACGCCGAGCAGCACCGACTGTTACTGCTCGACCTGGTCCCCGGCGATTTGCCCGCCGATGAACTGCTCACCCTGCTCCACCGGTTGGACCCGGACCGGATCCGCCGCGACCCGCTCGCACGCGGCCGAGGCGCGGGTCACGCCCTGCTCGTGCACGAGGACGTCTTGCGCCGCGCCGCCGTCCCGGCCGCCGAACTGACCGACCTCGACTCGCCCGATCTGATCCGACTCATCGCCCGGCTAAGGCCGTTCGCCGCGCATGCCACCGGGCACGCGGTCGCGCCGGAGCTGCCCGCGACGCGGCCCGATCCCACGCTGCGCAAACGCCGACTGCGGGCGATGGGCGTGCCGGTGTGGCCCACCCTGATCGGCAACCTGGGTGAGGCCGCCGCCTACACCGGAGCGTGCGTGACCACCCCGTTCTGGGGCGCACTGGCCTTCCTGGCCATGTGGGTCCAGCCGTACGCGGTGGTCGTCGGCCGCTCGCCGGTGCGCCCGCGCGACCTGGGTCGGGCCACCGGGCTTCGGCCGATCCTGGCCGGATGGCGCTGGCTGCGCGCGGTGTCCGGTCCCCGCCCGGCCCGTGCCGCCGAGCCGGTCATGGATCCGGCGGCACTGCGCCCGGAGTACGCGCGCAGCGTCGCGAACGGCCTGGACACGTTCTTCGAGGACCGCCGGAAGACCTGCCCGTGGTGCGGCTCGTCCCGGCTCGTGGTGCGCAGCCGGATCGGCGACCACCTCCAGGGCAAACCGGGCCGGTTCACCCTGGAGCGCTGCCGGGACTGCGCACACGTGTTCCAGAACCCCCGCCTGTCGCTCGCCGGGCTGGAGTACTACTACCGCGACTTCTACGACGGCCTCGGAGGTCCGGGCGCCGAGGCGCTGTTCGGCACCATGTCGCGCACCTACCGGGGCCGCGCCGAACTGCTGCGCCGACACCTGCCGGCGGACGCCGCCCCGCGCGCCTGGCTGGACGTGGGCACCGGACACGCACACATGTGCGTGGTGGCCCGAACGGTGCTGCCGGACACCGTCTTCGACGGCCTCGACATGGGCGACGGAGTCGAGGAGGCCGAGCGGCGCGGCTGGATCCGGACCGCGTATCGCGGCCAGTTCCCGGATCTGGCCGACGACCTGGCCGGCGGCTACGACGTGGTCGGCATGCACCACTACCTGGAGCACACCCGCGATCCGTTCGCCGAACTGGACGCCGCCGCCAAGGTCCTGGTCCCGGGCGGCCGGCTGCTGATCGAACTGCCCGACCCGCAGTGCTGGTACGGCCGGCTGCTGCGCGGCCTGTGGCTCCCGCTGTTCCAGCCCCAGCACCAACATCTGATGCCCTGGCGCAACCTGGAGGTCGCGCTCAACGCCCGCGGGTTCACCGTCGTGGCGCGCGAGCACGGTCGGGCGCACCAGGGCAACGACTTCACCGGGGCGGTGTCCCAGGCCCTCACCGCCCTCGGGCCGAACCCGGCCATGCCGTGGGTCGCCGGCGGCCCGACCCCGCTGCGCCGGGTCCGCCGTGTCGCGCTGGTCACCCTGTCCGTTCCGTGCTTCGTGGTGACCGTACTGCTCGACGCGGTCGGCACCCTGCTCGCGCGCGTCGCCGGCGAGCGCGGCGGCAGCAACGCCTACCGTCTCCTCGCCCGAAAGGACCCGGGATGACCCGCCCGCGGAGCGGCCCACCGCCCACCCCGTCCGCCGCGGCGGCGTTGCCCACCGTGCGCGGCGCGGCGCCCGTACTGCGCCTGGTGCCGTTCGCATTCGCCCAGGCCTTCGGCCGACCACCGGCCGGGGTCTGGTCCGCGCCGTACGTGCTGCGCCTGTCCGGCTCGCGGGCCGGGCCGGGCGCCGCCGTGGCGCTGTCCTGGCGGGTGGTGGTCGCCGCCGCGCCGCGCGCCGACGGCGTGCTCCGGGTGGGCTCGATCGATCGGCCGGACGAGGGCGCCGAGTTCGACCCGGCGGGCGACATCGGTCCGGTCCCGGACTGGGTCCGTCCGGTGCTTGCGGGCACCACCGGCGCGGGCGGGCTGGATCTGCTGGTGCACACCGACCTGCCGGACAGCACCGGTCTGTCCGCGTCGGTCCCGCTGTCCTGCACGGCCGCGCTGATCGAGGCGGCGTTTTACGATGCGGCGGCGGATGATGGTCGCCGGGCCCGGATCCGGCTCACCGATCCGCTACTGGGCACGGTCGCGCTGTATGCCCGGCCCGGCCACGTCATGCTGATCGAGGACGCCGCCGGCGAGCCGACCCACGTGCCGTTCGACCCGGATCGACTCGGCCTGCGGGTCGTGTTGGCGGTGCCCCGATGGGCCGACGGCGACGCCGGATCCGCCGAACCGGTCGACCATCCGGCCGCCGGCCGACCCGAGCGGCCGTCCCCGCCGGCGCGCAACGCACTGGCCGCGGGCGCGATCGAGGCCCGGCCGCTGGGTGCGGGC
This sequence comes from Embleya sp. NPDC005575, assembly GCF_040605455.1. Lineage (NCBI taxonomy): Bacteria > Bacillati > Actinomycetota > Actinomycetes > Kitasatosporales > Streptomycetaceae > Embleya > Embleya sp. NPDC005575. The sequence goes on from NZ_JBEXCV010000067.1 coordinate 25,719, forward strand.
GGGTCCACGATCGCGGTGGTGCCGGGTGCCGCTCTGGCAGGCGTGCGCCGGGCACTGGTGGACACCTACACGCGCGCCGGCGAACCGGCACCGCGCGTACTCAGTGCCTCGGTCGCATCCCCCTGCACCCGGGTGGCGTAGGACGGACCCGACGGATCCTCATCGGAGGTCGAACTCGCGCTTCCTCACACGTACTCCATCTCCTGAACGCCCTGCCGTCGGGAGTAGTCGAGCAGCGTACGCACCTCGCGGCTGATCGGACCGCGCCCGCGCACCAGGCCGACCGTCCTGATCAGTCGCGGGCTCATCGACCGCACGGCCACACTCGACGCGAACGGCTGGGCCAGGTCGGCGTACCACAACACCGATCCGTGCCCGGCCACCACGCACGGGATCCAGGCCCCGCGGTCGTCGGTCTCCATCGCGACCGTCGGCCGCACCCCGGCCGTGGCGAACAACATCTCGAAGTCGGCCCGCCGCGCGCTGCGGCGGGGCGGCAGGATCATCGGCAGCCCCTCCAGTTCCGTCCAGGAGACCGGATCCGACAGGCGGGTGTGTTTCGGCGAGACCAGCACCACCTCGTACGAGCGCAGCGGCAGCACTTCGAAGCCGCCGGGCGCGGGCAGGTCCACCAGCGCGATGTCCGTCTCGCCGGAGCGCAGCGACGCGAACAGCGCCTCGCGGCTGTCCTGTCGGTCCACCACGATGTGCAACTCCGGGTGCTGCTTGGCCAGACCGGGCAGCAGGCCGCTGGTGCACTCGATCGCGAGGCTGGCGGTAGCGCCGAGATGCACGGTACCGCTGTGCGTCGGGTCCTCCACCTGCACGAGGTCCTTGATCGCCTGCACACCTCGAAGCACCTTGCGCGCGAGGTTGACCACCTGCACGCCGGCCGCCGTCGGCACGAGGCCGCGGCCGACCCGGGTGAACAGGACCACGTTCAGCTCGCGTTCGAGGCTCTGTAACGATCGGGACAGGGCCGGCTGGACCACGAAGAGTTCCTGTGCGGCACCGGTCATGCTGCCGTGTTCGGCGACGGCGATGAGGTAGCGCAACTGTTGGAGGGTCACGGGGTATCGATGCCTCCACCCGAGGCCGGGACCGCGACGACCCGATCATGCGCTCGGGTCCGGGCTTGCGCTCGACGTACCGCACGGTGGCTGTCGACCATGGTGTTCCTCCAAGGTGTGCCGTGGTGCCGGGGGCGAGTGAAAAACGTGACGCGGGTCGGCCGCGCGGGCCGGCGCGGTGCTTGAGGCGATTGCTCCGAGCACCGCGCCGACCCGCCCGGTGGTGGTGCGTTTCGACCGGTTGGCTTCGGCTGGTCGGCGTCGGCTGGTCGGCTGCGACCGGTGGGGGCGACCGGTTCGCTCGGATCGGTTCCATTCGACTGTGGGTCAGAACCAGCTCACGGTCCAGCGAAACGCGGCGGTGGCTTTCGCGCCCGCAGAGTCGGTGGCGGTCACCTCCACGGCGAAAACCCCCACCCCCCACGCCCGACCCGAGACCACACACGTGAGCGAATTCAGGAACAACCCCGCCGTGCGAACGCGCCATCGGTGGAGGTGTCCGGCGCCGGTCCCACCCTGGTCGGTTCGGTGACTGTGGCCGGCCCTGTGACCAGGCCGGCGACGGTGGCGGTACGGACGGCGCGAGCGGCACCGGCGGCCCGGCGCCGACCGAGGCGTCCGCGGGCGCCGATCGGTGGACGAATCCTCGGCTGGGTCCGGGAATGTGATCTGTTCATGTTTCCAGGAGATGAGGCCGATCTCACCCACGTCCAATACCGGTCCGGCATGCACTCATGACGGACCGACATGTGTGTGCACGCACCGCACCGCTTGGGCATCGGTGCATGAGCGCTGGTTCTGGGTGCGAGCGGGCACACCCGGAGTGCCGGGTCGAACCACTCCCTCTTCCGGCCAGTTCAGGCCCGGACACCGCCCCGGACGCCGGGCCCGCGGACCGCGATGACCTCGGTTCCGGTACGAGCGGCGGGCGTTGATTCGGCGGGTCGCCGAACCCACGCTGCGATTCCGCTTTGTCCATGCCCAAGGAGGCGCCAGGTCATGTCCGACTCCGGATTCAGGTCCCGGTCGACGGCCAGGGGCAAGCCCCGATCGGCCAAACTCGTAGCGTTGTCCGTCGGGTTCGCGCTCGGCGCGATCGCCGGCGTCACCGCCCCCGCCTCGGCCGGCGCGCCCGACCGGGCGCCCGCGGCGACGGTCGCGGCCGCGATCCCGCGCTACGACCACGTGGTGGTGGTCGTGCACGAGAACACCAACTACGAGGAGATCATCGGTAATTCGCAGGCCCCCTACCTCAACCAGCTGGCTGCCGGCGGGGCCTCCCTGACCGACTTCCACGGCGAGACACACCCCAGTCAACCCAACTACATGGCGATGTTCTCCGGCTCCACACAGGGTGTCACCGGCGACGAGTGTCCGCCGCCCGGGGCGCCGTACGCAGCGGACAACCTCGGTCGGCAGCTGATCGACGCGGGCACCACGTGGGGCAGCTACAACGAGGACTGGTCTGCGGCGAACCCGGCCGCGTGCACGAGCGGTTCGTACGCGCGCAAGCACAACCCCTGGTTGTCGTTCTCGAACGTGCCCGCCGGTACCACGTATCCGGCCACCGCGTTCCCGACCGACTACGGCACGTTGCCCACGATCTCCTACGTGGTGCCCAACCAGTGCAACGACATGCACGACCGCCTGTTCAACCCGGCCTGCGGAATCTCGACCGGGGACACCTGGACCCGGAACAAGCTGAGCGGCTACGCGGAATGGGCCAAGACGCACAACAGCCTGCTCGTGGTCACCTGGGACGAGGACAACTTCCGCAGCGAGAACCGGATCGCCACCATCCTGTACGGCGCGCACGTCAAGCCCGGACAGTATCCGGGCCGCAAGGACCACTACAGCCTGCTGCGCACTTTCGAGGACATGTACGGCACTCGGCGCTCCGGCCAGGCCGCGACCGCGACACCGATCACCGAGATCTGGCAGGACGGTAATCCGTCGTCGGTGTCGGTGGTGAGTCCGGGGGCGCAGTCGGGGACGGTGGGTGTGCCGGTGTCGTTGACGGTGCAGGTGTCGGGTGGGGCACCTCCGTACACGTGCGCGTTCCAGGGTCTGCCTGCGGGGTTGACGGCTTCGGGTGGTGGATGTGTGGTGTCGGGTTCGCCGTCGGTGCCCGGGAGTTCGCAGGTCTCGGTGACGGCGACGGACAGTTCGGGCGCGGTGTCGGCTCCGGTGTCGTTCGGGTGGACGATCGTCTCCACGCCGTCGGGTGGGGTGTCGGTGGCGGATCCGGGGGCGCAGGCGTCGACGTTCAATCAGCAGGTGAATCTGGTTCTTCGGGTTTCGGGTGGGACCGGGCCGTATTCGTGTACGGGGCGCAGCCTGCCGGCGGGGTTGTTCCTGAATCCGCTCACGTGTGTGGTCTCGGGTCGGGCGTGGGGGGTGGGGGTTTTCGCCGTGGAGGTGACCGCCACCGACTCTGCGGGCGCGAAAGCCACCGCCGCGTTTCGCTGGACCGTGAGCTGGTTCTGACGCTCGACGCGCCGTCCACGCACCGGCGGCCGTGGGTGTCGAGGGCCCGAACCGGTCATCGACACCCGCGACTTCCGACCTTCCCGTGCCCAGCCGCAGCCGGAGGTCCCCGGATGTATCTGTCGTCCAGCCGTTCCGCCGACCTCGCGTCCGGTGCGCGCGACCCGCGTGCGCAGGCACCGCCGCCCACCGCGCGCGGCATCCGGCGGGTCGCGCCCGTCGTGCTCATCCTCGGCGTCGTCTCACTGGTGACCGACGTGTCGGCCGAGATGGTCACCGCGGTGCTCCCGGTCTACCTCGTGCTCGGGCTCGGGCTCTCGCCCATGGCGTTCGGCATGCTGGACGGTCTGTACAACGGCGCCACCGCTGTGTCCCGGCTGCTCGGCGGGCATGTCGCGGACCGATTCCGCCGGCACCGGACGGTCGCCGCGGTCGGCTACGGGATCTCCGCCGGGTGCAAGCTGCTGCTGCCCGCGGCCGGCGGGGTCTCGGCGATCGGCGGGGTGCTCGCGGCCGATCGTGCGGGCAAGGGGCTGCGCACCGCGCCGCGCGACGCGTTGATCTCGATGGCCGCGACGCCGGCCGAGCAGGGTCGGGCGTTCGGCGTGCATCGGGCGATGGACACGGCGGGCGCGTTGTTCGGACCGCCGGTCGCGCTAGCGGTGTTGTGGGTGACGGCCGACGCGTACGACGCGGTGTTCGTGACGAGCTTCTGCTTCGCCGCGTTCGGGCTGCTGGTGCTGCTGCTGTTCGTCCGTGACCCGACGCCCGAGGCGGTGGTCGCCGGCGCGGGCCCACAGGCGGTGTGCGCGCCGGTCCGACTGCTCGACGCGGCGGCGGTGTTGCGCGTGCCGGGCTTCATCCGGGTGTGCCTGGCCGCGCTGCTGCTCGGCGCGACGACCGTCGGCGACGCGATGCTCTACCTGCTGCTGCAACGGCACACCCACCTGTCGCCACATCTGTTCCCGCTGTTGCCGCTGGGCACCGCGCTGGTCTTCCTGCTGCTGGCGGTCCCGGCCGGCACCGCCGGGGATCGATACGGACGGGGCCGGGTCTTCCTGGCCGGCCATGCCGCCCTGCTCTGCGGCTATCTCGTGCTGCTCGCGCCGCTGCCCGACCGGGCGATGATCGTCGCGATCCCGAGTCTGCTCGGCCTGTTCTACGCGGGCACCGACGGCGTCCTGATGGCGCTCGCCGCTCCGGCCGCACCGGCGGGACAGCGCGGCGGGGCACTCGCCCTGGTACAGACGGGGCAGGCCTGCGGGCGGGCCCTGGGTGCGGCCGGGTTCGGCGCGGCCTGGACGCTGTACGGCCCGCACACGGCCGGCGTCCTGGCCGCCGTCGGACTGGCCCTCGCGCTGCTCGCCGCCGTCGCGCTGCTGGCCGGCGGCGCCCTCACGCCGGGCACCGCCCGCCCGGCCGGACCGAGAGGGGCATCTTGATGACCCGCACCACGCGCCTGACCGTGCTGACCGTGGTCACCGCGCTGCTCGTGGGCCTCGCCGTGGTGTACACGCTGCGCGCGGCGGGCGACGCGGACGCCGGCCGGGACGGCGATCACGCGACGCTGAGCCTGGATCACCCGGGCCAAATCCTGTTCCGCAGCACGGCCGCCGACGGCGGCCGGGACCACCTCGCGGCGGTCGACGCGGCCCGGCCCGGCGAGCGGGCGGTCGCCGCGCGCAGTTGCCTGGTCTTCCACGCCGCGCACGGCACCGGGGTGTGCCTGCAACCGGCAAGGCTCGCGCTCGGCACCTACGACGCGGTGCTCCTGGACGCGAACCTGCGCGAGAAGGGCCGGCATCCGCTGGCCGGGACACCCTCGCGCGCCCGGGTCTCGCCGAGCGGACGGCTGGTCGCGTGGACATCGTTCGTGAACGGAGAGTCGTACGCGGGTCTGAACTTCGCCACCCGGACCGCGATCCTGGACACCCGGACCGGCCGGCTCGACGACAACCTGGAGTCGTACGCGCTGCACCGGGGCGACGAGTCGATCCACTCTCCCGATGTCAACGTCTGGGGCGTGACGTTCGCGTCCGACGACAACACCTTCTACGCGACGGTGGCCACCGGTGGACACACCTGGCTGGCCCGGGGCGACGTGGCCGCCCGCACGCTGCGCACGGTGCGCGAGAACGCCGAGTGCCCGTCGTTGTCGCCCGACGGCACGCGCGTGGTGTACAAGAAACGAGTTCCCGGCGCGGACGCCGACCGGCCCTGGCACCTGTTCGTCCTGGTCCTGGCCACCGGCGCGGAGAGCGCGCTCGCCGAGACCCGGACCCTGGACGACCAGGCGGAATGGCTCGACACCGACCGCGTCGTGTACAGCCTCCCCGGCGACCTCCGCGGCGACGTATGGACCACGCGCGCCGACGGGACGGGCCACCCGACCCTACTCATCCCACACGCCCTGTCCCCGGCCGTACTACGCGGCCAACCCACCCCATCCGACGCTTGAGCACAACCCGGCACAAACCACCCCACCCGAACCGACCAAAACCCCCAGCCCATCCGACACTTGAGGACACCCAACCCAAGCCATCCCCACCCGAACCGACCAAGGCCCCAAGCCCATCCGACACTTGAGGAGACCCAACCCAAGCCATCCCCACCCGAACCGACCAAGGCCCCCAGCCCGTCCGGCGCTTGAGGACACCCGACCCCGGCCAACCCCAGCCCGTCCGGCGCTTGAGGACACCCCGGTCGGCCAAACCCGCCCCGTCAATCCCGACGGAACACCACGCGCGCCGACGTCTGGTCCCGCGCCAGCACCATCATCGAGTCGATGTTCACGTGCGGCGGCCGAGTCGCCACCCATCCCACACATTCCGCGATGTCCTGACCGACCAGCGGCGTCATTCCCGCGTACACCGCCGACGCGCTCTCGGCATCGCCGCCGAGCCGGTTCAGGGTGAACTCGGTCTCGACCATGCCCGGGTCGATCTGGCACACCCGCACCGGCTGCCCGCGCAGCTCCAACCGCAGCACCCGGGTCATCGCGGTCACCGCGTGCTTGGCCGCGTTGTACCCCGCCCCGCCCTCGTACGGCTCGCGCCCGGCGACCGACCCGATGGTGATCACCTGACCGTCGCCGGACGCGATCAGCAGCGGCAGGAACGCCTTGGTCACCCGCAGCGTGCCGAGCACATTGGTCTCGTACATCGCGGTCCACGCCGCCTCGTCCGCCTCGGCGACCGATTCGGTGCCACGCGCGAAGCCCGCGTTGTTGACCAGTACGTCACAGCGCTCCACCCCGGCGGCGAACGCGGCGACCGAGTCCGGATCGGCCACGTCCAGCGGCAGCGCCCGGCCACGACCGGCGCAACGCGCGACCACCTCGTCCAGCCGGTCCTTGCGGCGCGCGCCGAGCACGACGTCGTAACCCAGATTCGCCAGATGCACGGCGGTCGCCGCACCGATCCCGCTGCTGGCGCCGGTGACCACCGCACAGCCTCGGGACGCGGTCGTGGGGTTCGCGGTCTCGCCCTGGGTCATCGCGGGATTCCTCTCATGCGTGCCGGACACCGGCGAACCACCCGTGCGGGTGGTGTCGGTGACCACGTTGCCGGTCTTCCCGCACCGTATGACGGATCGACACGGACCCCGACCGCCGCCCCCGCTTCACCCGGTGGATCCGCCCTGCCCCGGCGCCCACGGCCACCCGAGTCGCCCCCGCCGCTGCGGCGGCGAAGAGGGCGAGGACGGCGCAGGTCGCGCAGCCGGCTGCGTCGGCAACGGCGGCAGCGCCGCGCGATACAGCCACGCGTCGAACAACTCGTCCAACGGCCGGGAGGCGTACCGCGCCACGTGTGCGGTGAAGTCGTCCGTGGTCACCACTCCGTGCCGGTGCGACGTGGCCCAGCCCCGCAACATCGCGAAGAACGCCGTGTCGCCCAGCGCGCACCGCACCGCGTGTACGGTCAACGCGCCGCGGGCGTAGATCCGCTCGTCGAAGATCAGCTTCGGGCGCGGCGCCCCGAGCAGCAGGTCCTGCGGCAGACTGCTCAGTTGGATGTGCTCCACGGCGGCCTGCGCGGCGGCGGGGCGCCCGCCGGAGCGCTCGGCCCACAACCACTCCGCGTAGCGCGCGAAGCCCTCGTTGAGCCAGATGTGCCGCCAGTCCGCGAGCCCGACGCTGTTGCCGAACCACTGGTGGGCCAACTCGTGCGCGACCAACCGTTCGGAGCCGCGCGCGCCGTCGACGTGGTTCGCCCCGAAGGTGGCCAGTCCCTGGGCCTCGATCGGGATGTCGAGTTCGTCGTCGGTGACCACCACGGTGTATTCGCCGAACGGATACGGCCCGAACAACTCCTCGAAGACCGTCATCATCTCCGGTTGCCGGGCGAAGTCGACCAGGAATCGCGGCACCAGCCGGGCCGGCACGTGCGCGAACTGCGGCACGCTCGCGTGCGGCTCCAGTGGCCCGATCGTGTCGTAGCGGCCGATCGATACGCTGACCAGGTAGCTCGCGGTGGGCGCAGGCTGCTCGTAGACCCACGTGGAGGTGCTGCCCCGAGTGCTGCGGGTGAGCAGCGCACCGCTGACCACCACGGTGTACGCCGACGGCGCGGTGACCGAGACCTGGTACGCCGCCTTGTCGTCGGGCCGGTCGTTGCACGGGTACCAGGACGGCGCGCCGATCGGCTGGCCGGCCACCAGCGATCCGTCGGTCAATTCCTCCCAGCCCACCCCGCCCCACGGGCTGCGCACCGGCTTGGGATTGCCGACGTAGTGCACCTCGACGGTGAACGCGGCCCGCGCACCGATCGCCGCGCCCGGCCGTACCCGCAGCTTGCCCGCGCGGTGCGTGTAACGCGCCTGGCGGCCGTTCACCAGCACCCGGCCGATCCGGAATTCGCCCAGGTCGAGCACGACTTCACCGAGCGGCCGATCGCCGGCCACCGCGCCGATCCGGGCGGTGCCGGCCAGCCGATTGGGGCCGGGGCGGTAGTCCAGGGCCAGCTCGTAGCGATGCACGCGATAGCGCGGATCGCCGTGTGTGGCGAAGTACGCCTCCCCCGCGGCCGAGCGCGGCCCCTGGTCGATCACCGATTCGTGCTCCGTCCCCGTCGCGCCCACCGTCGCGGGACGGGCCGTGTCCTGCGACGCCGCCTCGAAACGCATTACCGTCGCCATGCCTCGATCGGATTGCCCAGCCAACCGGTGTCCTCCGGGACCGTCTCGCCGCGCATCACCAGCGAGGCGGGACCCAGCGTGCTGCGCGCCCCGATCGTGCTGCCCGGCAGCACGATCCCGCGCGGGCCCAGGGTGGCGCCCTCGCGAAGGATCACAGTATCCATCCGCATGATCCGGTCGTGGAAGAGATGCGTCTGGAGCACACAGCCGTGCCCCACGCTCACCGCGTCCTCCAGGGTGACCAAATCCGCCTCCGGCAGCCAGTAGCTCTCGCACCACACGCCGCGGCCGATGGAGGCCCCGAGCCCGCGCAGCCACACGTTCATCACCGACGTACCGGGCACCCGGCCGATCAGCCACGGCACGGCCAGCACCTCGACGAAGGTGTCGGCGAGCTCGTTGCGCCACACGAAGCCGCTCCACAGCGGGTGCTCGACCGGCTTGAACCGGCCGACCAGGAGCCACTTGGCCGCGATCGACACGACGCACGCGAGCACACCGCAGCCGAGCAGGACCGGGCCGGACAGCAGCGCGGCCAGGATCAGCGAGTGGGTGCCCAGCCAGGCCAGCGCGGCCAGGGTGAGTACGGCCAGCGCGGCGGAGCACAACACCGGCACCGCGCGACACAGCTCGACCAGGCCGCGGGCCCAGCGCAACCGGGCGGGCGGGTCGTAGGTCAGACCCTGGTCCGCGACATCCGCCGAACGCGGCAGTCGCATCGGCGGCATGCCCAGGTACGAGCCGCCCTTCTTGGTCTTCTTCGGCGTCGCGGACAACACGCCGACCAGGCCGCGGGCGGGCACCGAGCGGCCCGGCGCGGTCATCCCCGAGTTGCCCAGGAAGGCCCGCTCGCCGATCCGCGCCTCACCGATCCGGATCCGGCCGCCGCCGAGTTCGTAGGAGGCGATCAGCGTGTCGTCGGCCAGGAACGCGCCGTCGCCGACCGTGGTCAGGCTGGGCAGCGCCAGCACGGTGGATGCCTCGACGCCCTTGCCCACCTTCATCCCCAACGCCCGCAGCCACACCGGCGTGAACAGGCTCGCGTACAGCGGGAACAGCTTGTCCCGGGCCAGGTCCATCAGCTGGGTGACGGTCCACGCCTGCCAGCCGATCCGGCCGTGCAGGGGGTGGTAGCCGGGCCGCAGACCCAGGCTGAGCAGGCGGACCAGGAGCACGATCGACAGCGCGTAGACGAGCGCGAACGCGGCCACCGCCGGCACCAGGGCGAGCAGGGCGCCGGTGAGCGCCGCGCCCAATCCCTCGCCCGGCCGCACGAACGCGCCGAGGATCGGCAGCACGGGCAGCACGGCCAGGACCGGCAGCAGGGTCGGCGCCAGCCCGCTCACGCCGTACAGAACCGCCCAGCGCGCCTTGCGCGGCGGACGCTCGCCGAATCGGCCCCGGTCGACCTTGCCGAGTCGAACCGCCGGCACCCCGCCCCAGCGGCGGCTCGGCGGCACGTTGCCGGTGACCGCGGAACCGGCCGCCACCTCGGCGGAGCGGCCGATTCGGGCACCGGGGAAGAGCGTGCTGCGGGTGCCCACGATCGCGCCCGCGCCGACCTTTATCGCGCCGATCTCCAGCCGGTCGCCGTCCAGCCAGTGGCCGGACAGGTCCACCTCGGCCTCCACCGCGCAGCCTCGGCCGAGCTTGAGCAGGCCGGTGACCGGCGGCAGGGTGTGCAGGTCGACGTCCTGGCCGACCTTGGCACCGAGCGCGCGGGCATAGCGCAACAACCAGGCCCCGGAGAGCGCGGTCGCGCCACTGGCGTCGGCCAATTGTTCGGCCGCCCACAGCCGGATGTGCACGCCGCCGCCGCGCGGATAGGTGCCCGGGCGCACCCCGCGCAGCAGCAACCGGGCGCCGCCTGCGGCGATCGCCACTCGGGCGGGCGGGCTGAACAGTGCCGCCCAGCCGGCCGCGACCCACCACCACGACGTGGTCGGTGCCCAGGGGTAGTCGCCGAACCAGGCGGCGACGTTGCCCAGCGCGAGCAGGCCGACCATCCAGCGCAGCCCGATCAGGGTGAACAGCGGAATCAGCAGGAGCAGCTGGGCGACGCGGGCCCGGGTAGGCGTCGGCGCCACCTTGCGCACCGCGCCCGCGTCCTGGGCCGAGCGCTCCAGGCGGCGGGCCAATTTGCGCAGCGTGGGCTGCTGGTAGATATCCGCGACGGCGGCAGCCGGGTAGCGCTCGCGCAGCAGCGTGGTCAGTCGGGCGGCGGCCAGGCTGTTGCCGCCGATCGCGAAGAAGTCGTCCCGCGCGGTCTCCGGGGCGATGCCGAGCACGTCGGTCCACTGCTCGGCGAGCCATGCCTCGGTGCCGTAGAGCTGCTCGGTGGGACCGGCCTCCTCCGCGTCCGCGAGCGGCCACGGCAGCGCGTCCCGGTCGACCTTGCCGGAGGTACGGGTGGGCAGGTCGGCCACCGGGGCGAGCCGGGGCACCAGCGCCGCGGGCAGCTCGGACCGCATCCGGCGGACCGCCTCCTCGCGGTCCCAGCCCTCGCCGGTCACCAGGTAGCCGACCAGGAGCTGGTTGCCGCCCTTGACGGTACGAACGGCGGCGGCCGCGCCCACCACGCCGGGCAGGGCCTGCAGGGCCGCGTCGATCTCGCCGAGTTCGATCCGCCGGCCGCCGAGCTTGATCTGCTCGTCGCCGCGGCCGACGAAGACCAGGCCCTCGGCGTCGGCGCGCACCACGTCGCCGCTGCGGTACGCGCGGTCCCAGCCCATCGACTCCAGCGGTGCGTACTTCTCCGCGTCCTTGGCCGGGTCCAGGTAGCGGGCCAGGCCGACGCCGCCGATCACCAGCTCGCCGGTCTCCCCCATCGCCACGGGCCGACCACCGGCGTCGATTACGGCCAGTTCCCAGCCGTCCAGGGGCAGCCCGATCCGGACCGGGCTCTCGCCGGTGAGCAGCGATCCACAGGCGACCACGGTCGCCTCGGTCGGGCCGTACGTGTTCCACACCTCGCGGCCATCGGCGACCACGCGCTCCACCAGCTCGGGCGGGCATGCCTCGCCGCCGAAGATCAGCAGCCGTACGTCCAGCAGCGCCTCGGTCGGCCACAGCGCGGCGAGCGTGGGCACCGTGGAGACCACGGTGATCTCCTGCTCGGCCAGCCACGGCCCCAGGTCGGCGCCGGAGCGCACCCGCGAGCGCGGCACGGTGACCAGGCACGCGCCGTACCGCCAGGCCAGCCACATCTCCTCGCAGGACGCGTCGAAGGCGACCGACAGGCCCGCCATCACCCGGTCGCCGGGGCCGATCGGCTCCTCTTGGAGGAACAGGCCGGCCTCGGCGTCCACGAAGGCCGCCGCGTTGCGGTGGGTGACCGCGACGCCCTTGGGCTTGCCGGTGGAGCCGGAGGTGAAGATGATCCAGGCGTCGTCACCGGGGCTGGGACGGGCGGGCGCCACGGACGCGCCGGCGTCCCGGATGACCCGCAGCTCGCGCTCGGCACCGAGCACGGCGCATACCCCGGCCTCGCCGAACACCAGGTCGGCCCGCTCGTCCGGGTCCTCGGCATCCACCGGGACGTAGGCGGCGCCGGCGGCCAGCACGGCGAGGATGGCGATGTACAGGTCGTTGCTGCCGGACGGCACCCGGATGCCGACCCGGTCCCCGACGCCGACCCCGGCGTCGGCGAGCCGGCGGCGCAGCGCCTCCACCTCGGCGGCCAGGGCGCGGTACGTCAGCGTCCGCCGGCCGTCGTCGAGGGCCGGCTCGTTCGGGTGGGCCCGGACGGTGGCGTCCAGGATGTCCACGAGGGTGCGCGGCGCGGGGGCGGGGCGCCCGGTGTAGCCGGCCGGGGTCGGCGTCGGTGCGGTGCCGGACGGATCGTCCGAGGCGCGTACTGGTAGCGCGATGGCCATGAGGTCCTCATCATCCCTGGTCCCCGCTACGGCCCACTGGAAGGCTCCCGGGGAGGTGTCGCGTCCCCGGTCCCTGGCCGGCCGGGTCGCTTCTCGAGCGTGGCAACCCGACCGACACTAGCTCTGTTCGCCGCATAACGACGACCCACGATGCGATCAACTGCCTTTAGGACAAAGGGATCTGACGCATCGTCAGATTTGATTTGACGACCCGTCAGATCCCACCACCCCCTGAAACCAAGTCTTTTGACGCTCCGTCAGCCCAGAACTCGACTTGGGCACCACCACTCACTCCTGTGACCCACACAACACCGTAGGCCCGCCCCGACCACCCCGCCCACCCGACTCCGCCGGACGGATGACGCCCCGACGGCCCTCCCGGGGTCGCGACCGATGCCGCCTCGGGTCGTGCCCGGGCCGGATTCCGCGCCGGGTCCGGTGCCGTTTTGCGGTCCGCCCGGAGCGGGGGGCGGGCGGGGTTTCGGCGGGGTGCGGGCGACCGGCGCCCGGGGGCGTGCCGCCGCCCGCCGGGAGGGGTACGGGTGTCGCGGGCGGCGGGCGTGGTGGTGCTACCTGCTGAGCTTGCATTCCCTGCCGGGCTCGGCCGTGAGACCGGTGGTGGGACCGGTGGCAAGACCGGTCACGGCCTCGGGGTCGGGGATGGGCCTGGTGCGGCGTGGCCACGGGGCCGGGAGCGGGCCCGGTGTCGGAGCGCGAGTATCACGGTGCCTCGCGTGACGCAAGACCGTGTAGTTCCACCATTGCGCGGTCCCGTCCGCGCAACCGGAACTTCGCATGGAAGCGTTGCCGGCCGATCTGATCCCGTTTGGCGACCAACTTCTCGTTCGCGACGGGCCGACTCGGTTGTCGATCACTGGAGCTGGGCGCTGATGTTGAACATCCAGGTGATGCCGAACCGGTCGACGACCGAACCCGCCTCGTCACCCCAGACCTGCCTTTCCAGCGGCAGGGTGACGGTGCCGCCTTCGGATAGCTTCCGGAAGTACTCGCGCAGTTCGCTGTCGTCGTCGCCGCCCAGGAAGAGCGCGACGTTGTTCCCCGACCGATATGGCGGGTGGCCTGGCCTGTCGGCAGGAAAGTCCCATGCCATCAGCGTGTAGCCGGCAGGAGTATCGAGGCGAGAGTGCATGACCTTGTCGGCGTTGGGCGCGTCCGGTGAGCCGAAGTCCGCGATGGTTCCCAGCTCCAGCTCGCCGCCGAAGACTTGCCGGTAAAATTCCATTGCCTGCCGCGCGTTGCCGTTGAACGTGATGCACGAATTGACCTGAGATCCCACCGGGAACCCTCTCTCGTCACGTGACCACTCGGGCTGCCCGGTGGTCGTCTGGTCAGGCTCTCAACGAATCACGACACCTCCTGTCGTGATTTTTGATGAGGTGAGAGCCGACGCGCACACCGGTGGCGAACGGTGGAGTCTCGGCCGAGTCGACCCGGGGGGATCCGTGTTCGGGGTCGGCGGGAGGTTCCTCGTCTGCCGGGCCCAGTCCTCTGCGCGTGGTCATGGCCGCGCCGACGTAGATGTGACACAGAGTCTCGTATGTCCTGTCACGCAGGTGTTCGGTCACATGAAGTTCTTCCGACTCGACTCCAGCATCCGGATCGAGGACTCGGTCAGTCGCACCCTCGCCGACCTCGCCGAGACGAATGGGCCCACGGGCGGAGCCTGGGTCGGCGGGGCCACCGCCGACCGCCGACTCCGCCCGGCGTCGCTCGGCCTGCTCGCCGCGGTGCTGTGCCCCAGCACGCCGAAGGCGGCGAGGGACGCGGCGGCCAGGACTGTGTCAGTGCCGGTACCGGCACCGGTGCGGCTGAGGGGATCCGGGCGGGATCGCCGTCGTCGGCGGGAGGCGCCTGTGGCGGGCAGGATCTCGGGCATGTGGATACGGGTCGCGAGCGGCCGAGGAATCGGGGCGGGACGAATGTGCGCGGGGTTGCTCGCGATGGCGTTGCTCGGGGGGTGTGGTGGCGCGTCGGACGACGACGGGAGGGACCGGGAGGCGCGGCCGACCCCGACCGGGTCGCCGGGGAGCGCCGGCTTCGAGGTGAGCTACGAGCCACCCGCCGACGCGGACCGCGCCGAGGCCGGCTTCCTGCGGGATCGGAAGGCGTTGGAATCGGTCGCAGACGCACTCGACCGGTTCGTCCGGCTCACCCACCGGGTTCCGGTCGTCGCCCGCTCGTGCGGCGGCGAAGGGTCCGGCTACGACCCGAACTCCCGTCGTGTGGAGATCTGTTACGACCAGGCCGCCGAGGAGCGCCGGCTCTTCGAACGCGCCGGACGTCACCCGGCGGATGCCGAGGTTGCCGCGGTCATGGTGGAAACCCTCTACCACGAGGCCGGCCACGTCCTGATCGACGAACTGGCCCTGCAACTCGCGGACCGCGCCGAGGAAGACGCCGCGGACCGCTTCGCCGCCCTGCTGATGCTCCGTCAGGGTCCGGAGGGCGAGCGTCAGTTACTCGCCGCAGTCGAGGAGTACGAACTGTCCGCGGCCGACGGGGACACCGATGGCGATAGGGGTACCGGAAGCGAGAGCGGCGACGGCGGCGGGAGCGGCGGCGCCAGGGACGAGCACGCCCCGGATCGGCTCCGCGCCGCGAACCACCTCTGTTACCTGTACGGTTCCGCTCCGGATCGCAACCCGGAAGCCGCGACCTCGCCACTGCTCACCCCGGCCCGCGCAGCCGGCTGCGCCACGGAGTGGACACACGTACGCGCCGCCTGGATGACGGACCTCGCCCCGCTGCTTCGGGAACGATAGAACCGCAACGCGCCGACGAGACACCACATATCCGGCGCGCCAGGCCGACGACCTACGGCCGCCGCGAGCGGCCGATGACAGGCGCAGCATCACCCCCAGAGGGGGAACGACGCTGGTCGCGGCGTATCTTGCACGGGCGGTCGCCCCTCGCGGCCTGCATCGTCCAGCGGGAGTCGGGTTGTCTGTCCAAGCGCGGTCGCTCGTTGTCGTCGACGTCCCCGAAGGCGCCCGCACACGGGTGTTTCGGGCTCCCGGGGTACGGGTGCTCACCCTGCGCGAGGACACGTGTCTCGATGCCCGAATCGTCGACGAGGCGGCCCCGGAACGCGGTCCGCGAGTACGGTTCCCGGCGCCCTGGCCCGCGCTGCTGAGCGGCGAAGATTGTGTGAGCCCCGATCTGAGCTACGCGGTCTTCGTCGGCCCGCACTCGGTGCGCGCTGTCGCCGCCGACGGGACACCGCGCTGGGAACTGTTCCACCAGTGCCGCACCCGGATACCCCGGACCTTCGTCCCCGACGAAGAGACCCCTTGTCCCTGCGACCGGGACACCGATGTCGCGGAAACCGGCTCGGCCCACATCACCCCGGACGGCAAACTGGTCTGGGCACACGTCGCGACCCCCTTGGCCCAGGACCCACCGGAGACCCCGATCGGTGAGGCATGGCTCCTCCTGGACGCCGTCGACGCGAGCGTGATCCACCGCCTCGACCTGCCCGACCTCTTCGCGACGCAGTCGCACCACGTTCCCCACCCCGACGGACAACGCGTCGCCGTGTGCCTGGGAAGCGACCCCTACGACGTCACCGTGCTGTGGGGCTCATGGAACGGCCACGAGGCAACCACACGCCGCGCCGAAACCGCACCCGGCCTCGTCCTGTGCGACATCTCGCCGGACGGCGACGAATACGTGACGCTCGACCTGTCCACGGACAACCTCACCCGCCGGCGCGTGGCCGACGACAGCGAGCTCACCGAGATCGACTACACCCAACTCCTGCCCCACCCCGACGCGGACGACGCCGAGGAGCCACCCGTCTGGGACCAGATGTGCGGCTACCTGAACGCGACAACCCTCCTCGCCTCCACCGCCGAACTCGACGACCAGTGGGGCCACCACCGGCACTGGACGATCTCCACCACCGACCCGACCCCACGCGAGATCACCTACCCGATCCCCGTTTTCGGCGCCCCCATCCCCCTGGGCGACAACACGTGGCTCACCCGCATGGAGGAAGCCCCGCAGCAACTCCGGCTATGGACGGATTCCTGAGCCCCACCACACGAAAGGTGCGGGCGCGCCGCAGCAGCCCCGGTTCGCGGCAACGGCCCGCGCGCCGCGTCGGTGCAAGCCCTGCTACCGCCCGGCCCTACCTCCGACACCATGCCGGACACCGTCAGGCGTATGGCGCAGGACGCCGCCGAGGAGTTCGGAGACGGCCTGGACGACCTCGTCACGCATCGGCTCTCACCGGGGTGATCGGCGCGCCGGAGGGTAGGCGCTCCCGGTAGGAGGGGACGGACGAAAGGGATTCCATGGCCGACATGCGAGCGGTGGGGTGGGCGCAGGCCTTTCCCATCGGCGGCGGAGTCGAGGCCGGAAGGCGTTGGGCTCGGAAACATCTCGCAACCTTGGAATGGACCAAGGAAGCGACCGAGACCGTGGACGACGTCGTCCTGACGGTTTCGGAGTTGATCACCAACGCCCACGTACATGCCCACAGCACGGCGCAGGTGGTGCTGGCATGGGACAACCGGTGTCTGAATGTCTACGTCAGCGACAACGGCCCGGGTGTCCCCATGCCGCAGGCCACGGATACGACGACCCCGTCCGGTCGCGGATTGAGCATCGTCGACGCGGTCGCCGACGAGTTGCACATGCACCCGAGCAGGCACGGTAAGGCCGTCAGCGCCTGCTTCCACCCACCCGGCCGACCCGATCCCCACGACACCCGCTGACGAGCAACGAGTACGGACACTCCCGGCGCACAAGGGAGTTCGCGGCCGCGCCGACCACGGCTCCGCTCAGTGCCCGCGGTTGCCGCCCGGAGATGCCTATTCCCTGCGGGATCAAGGCAGCCGCGGCAGTGATTCGATAACCGTCCACGAAAAAAATGCGAAACGGGCCGTGGGGGCCCCCGCCGGGGGGGGGGGGGGGGCCGGCCCCCGCCCGGGGGGGGGGCCCCACCGGGGCCGCGGCGACAAACACACCACCACACCCCACCCCCCCCCCC
>NZ_JBEXCV010000068.1:0-43220 GCF_040605455.1 Embleya sp. NPDC005575
CGGTCGGCGGCGCGGTGCACGTCGGCGGGCGACACCCCCGGGGCTTCGGCGACGAGTTCGGCGGGGTCTGCGGGGTTGTGGCTGCGCACGAGCGGCGCGGCGGACGTGGTGGTCACAGCGGGAAGCCCTTCGGGAAGGGGTCGGTGGGGTCGAGCGGGTGCTGCGCGGTTCCGGTGTGCCTCGACGGCGTGGAAGCCGTGGCGGCTGCGCACGGAATCCGCCTCCTGTCCAGAACGCGGCGGCACGGTACCGGTGTTGACGATGCGTCAGGCGGGTCGGTCGGGCCCGGTTCAGCTCAGCCCGGCCGCGACGGCGCGCTCGGTCGCCAGACGGATGACCTGCTGCATCTCGGCGTTCAGCGGCCGGCGCGGCGGACGGCACGGGCCGCCCGGCTTGCCGACCACGTCCATCGACAACTTGATCGCCTGGACGAACTCGCTGCGGGTGTCCCAGCGCAGCAGCGGTTGCAGGATGTCGTACAGCTCCCGCGCCCGAGCCAGATCGCCCGCGCCGGCGGTGCGGTAGAGCTCGATGCAGGCGTGCGGCAGGACGTTGAGGAATCCGCCGATCCAGCCCTTGGCACCGGCCACGGCCAGTTCCAGAAGTACGTCGTCGGCGCCGGCCAACAGGTCCAGGTCGGGCGCGAGTTCGGCGATCCGATAGGCGCGTCGGGTGTCGCCACTGAACTCCTTGACGCCGACGATATGGCCGTCGGCGTGCAGCTTGGCCAGCACTTCGGGGGTCAGGTCGACCCGGGTGTCGAAGGGGTTGTTGTAGGCGACGATCGGCACGCCGACCGAGGCCACGTCGGCGTAGTGCGCGTGCACCTCGGCGTCGTCGGCGCGGTAGCCGTTCGGCGGGAGCAGCATGACCGCCTTGGCGCCGGCCTCCGCGGCTTGCTCGGTCCAGCGACGGGCCTCGGCCGAGCCGTACGCGGCGACGCCGGGCATCACCCGATCACCGCCCACGGTCTCGACCGCGACGCGGACCACCCGGGCTCGTTCCTCGGCGGTCAGGACCTGGTATTCGCCCAGGGAGCCATTGGGCACCACGCCGTCGCAACCGGCGTCGACCAGCCCGCGCACGTGCTCGGCGAAGGTGTCGTAGTCGATGCTCAGGTCCGCGTGCAGCGGCAGCGGGGTGGCGACCATCAGGCCGCGCCACGGGTGGAGGGTGCGGTCGGTGGGGTTCGCGTCGGACATGGGGGACTCCTTGGCTTTCGGCTCGGCTTCGACGTCGACGTCGAGGCCGGTGTCGGTATCAGGATCAGTACAATGTCACATTGCTCTTGCATTGCGCCAGACCCGACCTCGATCACCGTAGACGGCCGGGGGAGAAGTAAAACCGCAGGTGAATGGTAAAGGGATTGTAAATACAATGTCGCACCTCAAATGTGACACGACTCAGACCTTGACCATTGAGTCGGCCCTGGGCAGAGTTCCCCACCATTACCCACCCCGCCGCCTCCCGAGAGGCCCGCCGTCATGACCACGCTCGCGCCCCCCACGGATCCGCCGGTGGCATCGGATCCGCCCGCCGCCGACACCGCCCCCACGGGGCTGCGCCCCTCGCAACTCGCCTGGCGTCGTTTCCGCCGCGACCGCACCGGGATCGTCGCCGCGTGCGTCGTGGCCGTGTTCGTCGTCGCGGGCCTGGGCGCACCGCTGTTCGCCAAGTGGTACGGGCACGACCCCTACACCACCTACGGCCAGAACCGGCCCGGCCTGCTCAACGAGTTCGGCTTCCCCGTCGCACCCAACGGCGGCATGTCCGGCGAGTTCTGGCTCGGCCTCGAACCCGGCCTCGGCCGGGACGTGCTCACCCAACTGCTCTACGGCATCCGCACCTCGCTGCTCATCTCGCTGGCCGTGGTCGCGATCGTCACCGTGCTCGGCGTGCTCATCGGGGTGACCGCCGGCTACCTCGGGGGCGGCGCCGACTACTTCGTGGGCCGCGTCATCGACGTCATGCTCAGCTTCCCGTCGACGCTCTTCTTCATCGCCTTCACCCCGGTGGTGACCTCGCTGCTGACCCACCCGGGCGAGCAGATGTCCCCGCTGCTGCGGGGGGCGGTCATCGTCGCGGTGCTCGCCGCGTTCGGCTGGGCCTCGGTGGCCCGCCTGTTGCGCGGCCAGGTGCTCTCCCTGCGCAGCCGCGAATACGTCGAGGCGGCGCGCGTGATCGGCGCCTCGCCCGGCCGCGTCGTGCTGCGCGAGCTGCTGCCCAACCTGGTCACCCCGATCCTGGTCAGCGCCTCGATGGCGGTGCCCACCTACGTGACCACCGAGGCCGCGCTGTCCTACCTGGGCGTGGGCATGGTCGAGCCCACGCCCGACTGGGGGCGGATGTTGCTCAAGGGCGCCGAGGTCTACAAGACCGACATCACGTACATGTGCGTCCCCGGCATCTCGATGCTCGTCTTCGTGGTCGCCTTCAACCTGTTCGGCGACTCGGTCCGCGACGCCCTCGATCCCAAGAGCGACCGCTGAGCCACCGGCGCCGCGCACGCCACCGGTCCCTCGCCACACCGCACCCGCACGGCAACTCTCGGAAGGAACCATGAACCCTCGCCGCAGACCCACTCGCCTGACCCGAACCGCGCTCGCCACGCTCGCCCTCGCCCTCGGCGCGGCCGCCTGTTCCGGCGGCGGCGGCAGCCCCGACAGCGGAGGGCCCGCCAAGGGTGCCCCCAAGGCCCAGGTGCGCGCCGTGTCGATCGGCGCCGCCGCCGAGTCGAAGGGCCCGGCCAAGGAACTTCCCGGGGCCAAGCCCGGCGGCACCGCCACGGTGCTGGAGCGCGCCGACTTCAACCACCTGGACCCGGCGCGCGTGTACGTCTCGCACGAGCAGACGGCCGAGTTGCTGATCTCCCGTCAACTCACCACGTACAAGCAGGAGGGCGACCACACCACCCTGGTCGGCGACCTGGCCACCGACACCGGGACCAGCCCCGACGGCGGCAAGACCTGGACCTTCACCCTCAAGGACGGGCTCAAGTACGAGGACGGATCGCCGATCACCGCGCAGGACGTCAAGTACGGCATCGAGCGCTCGTTCGCCAAGGAGATCACCGGCGGCCCGACCTGGATCCAGGAATGGCTCGTCGGCAACGCCGACTTCCGCTCGGCGTACGACGGCCCCTACGGCGGCCGCGAGCTGGACGCGATCAAGACCCCCGACGCGCGCACCATCACCTTCGCGCTCCCCGCCCCACGCGGTGACTTCCCGTTCGCGGTGGCGATGCACACCAGCACCCCGGTGCCGCGCGCCAAGGACACCAAACTGGAGTACGACAAGCACCCGTTCTCCAGCGGTCCCTACAAGATCTCCGCGCGCGAGATCGACAAGTCCATGACGATGGTCCGCAACGAGCACTGGGACCCGAACACCGACGTGGTCCGGCACGCCTACCCCGACCAGTGGAAGTTCGAATTCGGCGCGTCCAACCAGCAGATCAACGAGCGGCTGATCGCGGCCAACGGCGGCGACCGCACGGCGATGACCTTCCGCGTCGCGGTGGGTCGCGAGGTCGCCCAACAGGTGCTCACCACACCGGACTTGAAGGCCCGCACGGCGGACGCGGCCACCCCGTACACCGAGTACTTCGAGATCAACAACCGTCGCCAGACCAACCCGAAGGTGCGCCAGGCGCTGATCGCGGCGTTCCCCAAGGAGCAGGTGCGACAGATCATGGGCGGTCCCGCCTACGGCGAGTTCGCCACCACGCTGATGGGTCCGACGGTGCTCGGCTTCGAGCCCTTCGACCTGGCCGGCGTGCCGAACACCGGTGACATCGCCAAGGCCAAGCAACTGCTCGCCGAGTCCGGCACCCCCAACCCCACCATCGTCTACGCGTACAACCAGACCCCGCTGTGGGAGCAGGTGTCGGTGACCATCGTCCAGGCTCTCCAGCAGGCCGGCTTCAAGGTGGTTCCGCAGCCGATCAACGACAAGAGCTACTACACCGAGATCGGTCGCGTGGACAACAAGTACGACCTGTACTGGGCCGGCTGGGGCGCCGACTGGCCCAGCGCCGCGACCGTACTCCCGGCCAAGTTCGACGGCCGCAAGATCATCGACGACGGCTCCGTGTACAGCCTGTACAACAACCCGGCGATGAGCACCGAGATGGATCGCATCACCGCGATGTCGGACGTCGTGGCGGCGGGCAAGGAGTGGTCGAACCTGGAGAAGAAGATCATGGCCGAGTCCCCGGTGGTGCCGTTCGTGTATCGGCGCCAACTGACGCTGTACGGCCCCGGACTGGGCGGCGTACGAGTCGGCTTCATCGGCTCGACCTATCCGATCGACGTCTGGGTCAAGTAGCCCCGGTCGGGGCTGCCGCGGCCGGCGGCGCGGGCGGGAAGGCTCGCCGCTTCCCGCCCGCGCCGCCGGGCCGCCCGGCCACTGCCCGGTCCGACCTCCAGTGAGGGCCCCATGTTCCGATTCCTGGTGCAGCGACTACTCGGCGCCGCACTGATCCTGTTCGTCGTCTTCACCGTCACCTTCTTCCTGTTCTTCGCGATGCCGGACGACCCGGCCCGCCTGTCCTGCGGCAAGACCTGCACGCCCGAGACGCTCGCCCTGATCCGACGCGACCTGGGCCTGGACGAGTCGGTCCCGATGCAGTACTGGCACTACATCGTCGGCGTCTTCGCCGGGCGCGACTTCGGCTCCTCGCACTGCTCCGCGCCCTGCCTGGGCTACTCGTTCGTCAACCACGAGCCCGTGCTCGACACCCTGCTCGACCGCTTCCCCGCCACCCTCTCGCTGGCCCTGGGCGCCTCGGTGATCTTCCTCGGCAGCGGCATCATGATCGGCATGCTCGCGGCGCTGCGGCGCGGTACCTGGCTGGACAAGTCCACGATGGCGTTCTCGCTGATCGGGGCGTCGGTGACGATCCAATTCCTCGGGGTGATCGCCCGCTACGTCCTGGTCGACCAACTGCGCTGGCTGCCCAAACCCGAGTACCTCCCGTTCACCGGTGATCCCGGCGGCTGGATGGGCGGGCTCCTGTTGCCGTGGTTGACCCTGGCCTGCGTGCAGGCTGCGGTGTATGCACGATTGACCCGGGCGTCGATGATCGACGCGCTCGGCGAGGACCACGTGCGCACCGTCCGGGCCAAGGGATTGACGTCCCGTCAGGTCTACTTCAAGCACGCGTGGCGCGGCGCGATCACCCCGGTGGTGACCGTCTACGGCATCGAACTCGGCGTCCTGCTCGGCGGCGCGGTGGTCACCGAAACCACCTTCAACATCCCCGGCATCGGCAAGCTCGCGGTGAACGCGGTCGCCAACTCCGACCTGCCGATGATCACCGGCGTGGTGCTGATCGCCGCCACCGCGATGGTGCTCGCCAACGTCGCGGTGGACGCCGTGTACGCCGTCATCGACCCCCGGGTGCGTGTGTGATGACTCCTCCCCTGCTCGCGGTCCGCGACCTGCGGGTGCGCTTCGCCACCGAGGGCGGCGTGGTCAAGGCCGTCGACGGCGTCTCCTTCGACGTCGAACGCGGCCGCACGCTCGGCATCGTCGGCGAGTCCGGTTCCGGCAAGAGCGTCACCAACCTGACCCTGCTCGGGCTGCACAACCCGGCCCGCACCACCATCGAGGGCAGCGCGGTCCTGGACGGAACGGAACTGGTCGGCGCTCCCGAACGCACCCTGCGGGGCCTGCGCGGGCAACGCGTGTCGATGGTCTTCCAGGACCCGCTCACCGCCCTGTCGCCCTACTTCACGGTCGGCGCGCAGATCGTCGAGACCTATCGCAGGCACACCGGCGCCGGCCGACGCGAGGCCAAGGCGCGCGCCGTCGAGATGCTGGACCGGGTCGGCATCCCGCAACCCGAGCGCCGGGCCCGCGAGTATCCCCACCAGTTCTCCGGCGGGATGCGCCAGCGCGCGATGATCGCCATGGCGCTGGTGTGCAAACCCGACCTGCTGATCGCCGACGAGCCCACCACCGCGCTCGACGTCACCGTGCAGGCCCAGATCCTGGACCTGCTCGCGGAGTTGCAGGAGCAGTTGGGCACCGCGATCATCCTGGTCACCCACGACCTCGGGGTGGTCGCGGACGTCGCCGACGAGGTGCTCGTGATGTACGCGGGCCGGGCGGTCGAGTTCGGCCCGGTCGCCGAGGTCCTGGACACGCCCAGGCATCCGTACACCCGGGGCCTGCTCGCCTCGGTCCCGCGCCTGTCCGACGCCCTGGACCGGCCGCTGCAACCGGTGCCCGGCTCGCCGCCCAGCCTGCTCGCCCCGCCGTCCGGCTGCGCTTTCCACCCGCGCTGTACACAAGCGATCGACGGGCCCCAGGCGCCGTGCCGCACGGTGTTGCCGCTGTTGACGCGAGCGCAGACGGGCCCCGACGGCAGCGAGCACGCCGCGGCATGCCACCTGGAGGCGGCGCCGGGCATCGCGGCGCCGACGGACCTGCAAGGAGCCACCCCATGAACGCCACGTCGCTCGACGCGTCCGAGCCGCCGCTGCTGCGAGTGAGCGGACTGACCAAGCACTTTCCCACGGGCCGAAGCCTGCTGGGCCGCCGGGCCGGGGCGGTCCGCGCGGTCGACGGCATCGACCTCACCGTCGGGGCCGGGCAGAGCCTCGGCCTGGTCGGCGAGTCCGGGTGCGGCAAGTCCACGACCGGGCGGCTGATCACCCGACTGCTCGAACCCAGCGCGGGCACCATCGAGTACCGCGGCCGCGACATCACGCACGCCTCGCGCCGCGCACTGGCGCCGATCCGCTCGCAGATCCAGATGATCTTCCAGGACCCGTACTCCTCGCTGAACCCGCGGCAGACCATCGGCACCATCCTGCGTGCCCCGCTCGACGTCAACGGCATCGACCCGCCCGGCGGTCGCGACCGCCGGATCGAGGAACTCCTGGAGACCGTCGGCCTCAACCCCGAGCACCGCAACCGCTTCCCGCACGAATTCTCCGGCGGGCAGCGACAACGCATCGGCATCGCCCGCGCGCTCGCCGCCGGGCCCAGCCTGATCGTCGCCGACGAACCGGTGTCCGCGCTGGACGTGTCCATCCAGGCGCAGGTGATCAACCTACTCGAGGAACTGCGCCGCGACCTGGGCATCGCGTTCGTGTTCATCGCGCACGACCTGGCCGTGGTCCGCCACTTCTGCGACCGGGTGGTGGTGATGTACCTCGGACGCGTGGTGGAGAGCGCGGACCGCGAGTCGCTGTACGAGCGGGCACATCACCCGTACACGCAGGCGCTGTTGTCCGCCGTGCCCGGCGCGACCGGGCCGGACGGCACCCGGCTCGAGCGCATCCGACTCAACGGGGACGTACCCAGCCCGATCGACCCGCCCTCGGGCTGCCGCTTCCGTACCCGCTGCCACAAGGCACAGGACGTGTGCGCGGTGGCCGAACCCCCGCTCACCGCGGTGGCCGGCCGGGCCGACCACGACGTGGCCTGCCACTTCCCCGAACCCGTCGAGGCCCGGTCCGCGAAGGTCCCGACGCCGGCGGCGCCCGGTCGGCCGAGCCGGACCTCCTGAGACCCGGTTCACTCGACCCGGTCCACGCACCGCCCGAACCCACCGGAAGGACAGGGATCCCATGACCCGGCAAGACCCCGCCGCGGCACTCAACACCGGCACCCACGACATGCCCGTATCCCCCGCGCTCGACGCCTTCATGGCCTCCGCCTGGGCGCCCAGCCCGTTGCCCGACCTCGGCGCCGAGCCGGTCGCACCGTGGGCGGCGAAACGCCGCGAGCGACTGTCCGCGCGCTACCCCGGCGAGCGGTTGGTCGTCCCCGCCGGCACGCTCAAGGTGCGCAGCAACAGCGTCGACTACCGGTTCCGGCCGCACACCGCGTACACCTACCTGACCGGCGACCACACACCCGACGGCGTCCTGGTCCTGGAACCGGTCGGCGACGCGCACGAGGCCGTCCTGTACCTGCGTCCGCGTTCGCCGCGCGACACCGGCGAGTTCTACCGCGACCGGCGCCACGGCGAGTTCTGGACCGGGCGGCGGCCGACCCTGGACGAATCGACGACCCTGCTGGGCGTCGAATGCGCCCACCTGGACACCCTGCCCTCCCGGCTGACCGGCCCCGCCGTCCCCACCCGCCTGCTCCGCGGAGTCGACCCGGACGTGGACCGACTGGCCGCCCCCACCGACGCCGGACGCGGTGCCGAGTTCGCCGCGCACCTGTCCGAGATGCGCCTGGTCAAGGACCCGTGGGAGGTCGAGCAGCTGCAACTGGCGGTCGACCACACCGCGACCGGATTCGCCGACGTGGTGCGCGCCCTGCCCCAGGCCCTGCGGCACCCGCGCGGCGAACGTTGGATCGAGGGCGTGTTCGACATGCGCGCCCGGATCGAGGGCAACGGCACCGGCTACGACACGATCGCCGCGGCCGGCGCACACGCCTGCGTGCTGCACTGGATCCGCAACGACGGCCCGCTGGACCCGACGCAACTGCTGTTGTTCGACGCCGGCGTCGAAATGGACAGCCTCTACACCGCCGACATCACCCGCACCCTGCCGCTCTCGGGCCGATTCACCCCCGCACAGCGCGAGGCGTACGAACTGGTGTTGGCCGCGCAGCAGGCCGGCATCGACGCGCTGCGCCCCGGCGCGCGTTTCCGCGACTTCCACAACGCCGCGATGCGCGTGATCGCCGAGGGCCTGCACGCCTGGGGCGTCCTGCGGGTCACCCCCGAGGAGGCGCTGCGTCCGGACAGCGGCCTGTACCGGCGGTACACGCTCTGCAGCAGCGGCCACATGCTCGGCATGGACCTGCACGACTGCGCCAAGGCGCGGGCGGAGGCATACCTGGACGGCGTCCTGGAGCCCGGCCACGTGCTCACCGTCGAACCGGGCCTGTACCTTCAGCCCGACGACGAGACGCTGCCCCTGGAACTGCGCGGCATCGGCATCAGGGTGGAGGACGACCTGGTGATCACCGAGGACGGCGCCCGCCTCATGTCGGCGACCCTGCCCCGCACGCCGGACGCCATCGAAGAGTGGATGGGCACACTGGCCGGCTGAACCCGAATCCCCGCGGCGCCGGGCCGCCCTGTGTAGGAGCGGCCCGGCGCCGGCCTGGTACTCGGGCCCGAAGCGGGTCCGCCGACCACGACGCCCACCGCACCCCGCCGATCCCCTACACCCGCCGGCGGGCCTGGGCCAACATCGACAACGAAAGATCGATACCCACCACCAGCGACGCGCGGCGCCACCGGGCCATCGCCGCACAGAACATCCCGGTGCCGGCGCCGACCTCCAGCACGGTCGGATGCGGCTGCGGCGCGAACGAACCGATCAACTCGGCCCAGGCTCGGAGCGAGGCCTCCGGCATCTCGTTGCCCGCCTGGTAGACGCCGGCCAACCGCGCATCGTCATGGGCACGTTCCATCGGTCGATCCTTGTCCCCGCGCGCGACCGGAGAGCAACGGAGTCGTCCTGTCGATCGGCCGGCTGTGCGGTGGTGCGGTGGGCGTTATGCGGCGTCCGGGTCGGTGCCGCTGAGGTCGGGGAAGGAGTGGTGCTCGTGTGCAACGATCCAGCGGTCGGCCTCCTTGCGCAGGCCCAGCGTCAGCCGCAGCCGGAGGCCGGGTCGGGTGTCGAGTTCCTGTGGAGTGCCGCAGCGCAGGAGGGCGTGGGCGAACGCGACGTCCGCGCCTGCGGTGACCCGGAGTTCCTCGATGTCGAAGGACGCGCCCTGAGCCTGCCACTGGAAGAACGGAGGCCAGACCTCCCGGTAGGCCGCCATGCCCCGCACGCCTTCATAGGGCGGCGGCACGTCGAACATCACGATGTCCTCGGCGTGATCGGCCACGACCGTGTCGAGGTTGCCGCGGTGCACCGCCTGCGCCCACCGCTCGACCAGAGTGCGGATCTGCTCGGTGTCGTCGGACATGACGCAATCCCGGTCCTTCCACTGTCGGCGTCACGCACGCACCCGCACGCCGGTGGGCAGGTCTGTGCGTGGGTTCGAACATATCGGCCGAACCGAGATGGGACGTGGACGCCGCGCAAGCTTGACTGCCTCGGATCGGCACCTGTCGGTGACGGACGGCCGACGGATGGGCGAGCTGATCGGCGCGGCCCCGGAGGACCCCAACAGCGCCTCGCGGTGCAACCGGCCTGCCGACCCACTTGATGTTGCGGGCGCCTCGGCCCCGGTCGTCGGCGCCCTTCGCCGGGCCCGCGCCGCTCGCCGCCCCATCCTCGCCACCATGACCTTCAAGGGCCGGATTCCCCTCCGCAGCCGCGATGAGGCGGTGTTGTGGAGCTGCACCGCGATCGCGCTCCCGGGCGCCGGCCCGAGACCGGCCCCGCGCTGGTCTACGAGTGCACGGCCGACCTGCTGCTGCACCCCGCCGCGGCGCCGGAACTGCGGCGCCTGCTCGCCCGGTCCGTGGGCGCCGGCCTGCTGATCCGTTCGCCCCTGATACGGGAGCGGGCATGAGCGGAGATCCTGCGATCCAGGCTCTTCGTCGCGCTGATCCGGCACATCGGCCGACGTCGTGCGCACGGCGGCGCCCCCGGCGGACCGCGCGACCTGCTCGACGCAGTCCTCGATGCCTGCCCCAGGGAGACGACCGACGAGGTCGTGGCCGAGCTGTACGTGCTGTTGTTCCGGTCGATCGTGGGGAACATCGGCTACGCCGTGGCCTGGACCGTACTGCCGGCCGGTCTGCATCACGCGCCGCAAGCGGCGTGGCCGTGGCCCACGGACTGGATCGTGCGGGAGGCCGCACGGCATCGTCCGTTCGTCTGGATGGTCGGCCGCCCCGTCCCGCACCCGGTCGAATTCGGCGGTGTGGCATTGCGTCCCGGCGCGATCCTGTCGGTCAGTCCCTGCCTCCTGCATCACGACGAACGGCACTGGAACAGGCCCGACGTGTTCGACCCCGAACGCTGGGCCCACCCGGACACACGCGGCCCCTATCTGCCCTTCAGCGCGGGCCCGTTCATCTGCGCCGGCGCGGCCGTCGCGCAGACCATGACCGCCGACGCCGTGGCCGCCCTGGCCGGTGACGCCCGGCTGAGCGTCCTGGGCGGGCGCACCCGTCCGGTCGTGACCAACGCTGCCGCCCCACGTGCGTTCACCCTGAACCGCACCACCGAGCCCGTCACCCGATCGCACGCACCCGAAGGGAGGTGAAAACCATGATGGCAATCATCCGGCGCGTCCTCACGAACACGCCGCCGCTGATCTGGAACCCGAAGGAACATTGGTGATCCGACCGCGAACCGGACGGCCCGCACGGCCGAAGGAATCACGCCGTGCGGGCCGTTCGCCGCTCCCGTGCGCCGGCGTCGCGGTGTCGCGCGCCCCTCGCACCCCTGCTCCGGCTCGGCGGGAGGACAAGGGTTTTCCCCGATTCGCGCTCCGGGGTCGGATGATTACCCTTTGGTAGCGGTCCTTTCGTCTTCCCATGCCGATCATGTCCCCCGTACCGAATCGTCTTGGGCGTGCGCGAGCGCACGTCCGGCACACCCGTTCGCTCGATGGGCGGCTGTCCCTCACCACCACGCGCGGCCCGTTCGGCATGTCGTCGGCCTCCACCGGCGGTGTCCGTCGACACACGACGCAATCCCTCCGGCATCGGAGAACTCCGATGCCGCCACGAGGAGGTACACGTGTGAAACGTAAACGCCTGTCCGTCCTGACGGCCGCCTTCACCGTCGCTCTCGCGATGGTCGCGGTCAACCCCGACTCCGCCGTCGGGGAGAAGGCACCGTCGTCCGCCGATGCCACGACCTCGGCCGAATACAGCGTCGTCGGCGTGCGAACCACCCAACAGCGCAGCGCCATCGCAGCGACGGGCGCCGCCGTCGACGGCGTCGAGGACGGCCGCCTGCTGGTCACCGCGACTCCGGAGGAGGTCCGGCGGATCAGGGCGCTCGGCTTCACCGTGAACGCGGAGGCTCCGCCCACCGCCCCCGGGAGCCTGATCAACCGGGACTTCCCGCCCTCGGATTCCGGTTACCACAACTACGCGGAGATGGTCACCGAGATCGACAAGGCCGTCGCCAACCACCCGACGCTGATCAGCAAGCAGGTGATCGGGCGCTCCTACGAGGGCCGCGACCTGTACGTGCTGAAGATCTCGGACAACGTGACGGTCGACGAGGACGAACCGGAAGTGTTGTTCACCCACCACCAACACGCCCGAGAGCACCTGACCGTCGAGATGGCGCTCTATCTCGTCAAGTTGCTCGGCGACGGCTACACCACCGACCCTCGGATCAAGGCGCTGGTCGACAGTCGCGAGATCTGGATCATGCCCGACGTCAACCCGGACGGAGGCGAGTTCGACATCGCCACCGGTTCGTACCGCAGTTGGCGCAAGAACCGGCAGCCCAACTCCGGTTCGAGCAACGTCGGTACCGACCTGAACCGCAACTGGTCCTACAAGTGGGGCTGTTGCGGCGGTTCCTCGGGCAGCACCGGCAGCGAGACGTACCGCGGCCCCCGGGCCGAATCCGCGCCCGAGGTCAAGGCCGTGACGGACTGGGTGCACGGCCGCGTCGTCGGCGGAAAGCAGCAGTTGACGGCCGCGATCGACTTCCACACCTACAGCGAACTGGTGTTGTGGCCGTTCGGCTGGACCTACAACGACGTCGTGCCCGGGATGACCGCCGACGAGTACAACACGTTCGCCACGATCGGCCGGGCCATGGCGGCGACCAACGGTTACACCCCCGAGCAGTCGTCCGATCTCTACATCACCGACGGCTCGATCGATGACTGGCTGTGGGGCGATCAGCGCGTCTACGCCTATACGTTCGAGATGTACCCCGCGTCGGGCAACGGCGGTTTCTATCCGCCCGACGAGGTCATCGACCGCGAAACGTCCCGGAACAAGGCCGCCGTCCTGCACCTGCTCGACTACGCGGACTGTCCCCCGCGTGCCATCGGCAAGACCTGTGGCGCGGATCCGGGCGGCAAAACGTTCGAGAACACCAACGATGTGGCCGTCCCCGACAACGGCGCCGCCGTCTTCAGCGACATCGCCGTCACTGGTGTACCGGGCAACGCGCCCGCCGGCCTCAAGGTCGGCGTCGACATCAAGCACACCTGGCGCGGCGATTTGACCATCGACCTCGTCGCACCGGACAACTCCGTCTACCGACTCAAGAACGCCGTCGGCAACGACTCCGCGGACAACGTCATCACCACCTACACCGTCGACGTCTCCGGTGAAGTCGCCAACGGCACCTGGCGGTTGAAGGTGCAGGACGTCGCCGCCTCCGACACCGGCAAGATCGACTCCTGGAAGGTCACCTTCTGAGCGGG
Source organism: Embleya sp. NPDC005575 (assembly GCF_040605455.1). Classification (NCBI taxonomy): domain Bacteria; kingdom Bacillati; phylum Actinomycetota; class Actinomycetes; order Kitasatosporales; family Streptomycetaceae; genus Embleya; species Embleya sp. NPDC005575. The sequence continues at coordinate 13,285 of NZ_JBEXCV010000068.1, forward strand.
TGTCTCGTGGACCTCGACTCGGCCCGGCCCGGCTTCGCATCGGGTCGGGCCGAGTCGCTCGTGTGCGGCAAGTCAGCGACCGGGCCGACGCGTTCGGCGAGGGCGACACGAGGAACATGGGGCCACTCGGGTGACACCCATCCACGGGGTTGATACCCGACATACCCGATGGCTAGGGTTCAGTCGGGAATTCCCCCATCCGCCGGGAGCAGACGATGGCCGACCAGGTCGCCGGCTCCGCCGAAACCCTCGACCCGCCGTCGACACCCCTGGTGGGTCGGGCGGCGCTGCTCGCCTCCGTCGAGTCACGGATCGCGGCCGGTGGCAGCGTGGTGCTGACCGGATCGAGCGGAATCGGCAAGACCACCGTGATGGGCGCTCTCTGCGGGTCCGCCACGGCTCGCGGCGAGAACGTCCTGCGCACGAGCGGCACCGAGATCGGTCGACGGGTCCCCTATTCCGGGCTGGCCGCCCTGCTGCAACGTATTCCGCCCGAACTGCCGGCCACGCTGGCGCCGGCACAGCGCTCCGTCGTCCGCGACCTGCTCGCGGGCGGGCACACCCGGATGTGTATCGAGGCGTTCGCCCCGGGCCGCCCGCCGTGGGGAGGTCACCTGCCCGGAGCGCGCTTCCACGACCTGTGCGGGCGGGCCTGGCAAGAGCTGCTCGAACGTTGTTCCGCGCTCTTCCCGACCCTGGTGGTGGTCGACGACGCGCACTGGCTCGATGCCGCCTCGGCCGACGTGCTGGCGCACGCGCTGCACCATCTGGCCGGCCCCGACGTCCGGGCGTTGGTCGCCGGCGGGTGGGCCGAGCGGGGTACGGCCGAGCATGGCGAGGACCTGCCCTGGCTGACCGCGCCGATCGCCGTCGAGGTCGCCGTGCCGCCGCTGCCGCCGGAAGACCTGGTCGAACTCTTCGACCGGCACGGTGTACCCGCTCGCGTCGCGAACAAGCTGCACGCGGACTCCGGCGGCAATCCGTACCTGGCCCTGGCCCTGGCGGGCGAACCGTCGGATCGGGCCACGCGCCACGGCCGGCCGGCGCCGCTGCCGCAGCGGGTGCGCGCGCTGATCGGCGAGCGCGTGGGCCGCCTGTCCCCGCAGGCCCGCGAGACGTTGCTCGTCGCGGCGCTGACCACCCGCCCGACCATTGAACTGCTGTTGCGCGCGGGGCGCGCGGACGCCGAGTACGACATCCGGCTCGCCGCCGCCACCGGGCTCGTGGTCGGCGAGGGCAGGCAGATCCGATTCACGCCGCCGGCCGTGGCCGGCGTGCTCGCCGAATCCGCGCGCGCCGACCATCGCACGAGGCTGCATCTGGCCCTGGCCGCGGTGGTGACCGACGCCGCCGCACGCATCCGTCATCGGGCACTCGTCTGCGCCGACCCGAACGCGGAACTCGCCGGGGAACTGGCGACCGCCGCCGAGGAGGCCCGCCGACGCGGCTCCCGCCGGCTTGCGGCCGAGCTGTATCTGTTGGCCGCGGAGCGCACCCCTGCAAAGTTCGACGGCCGGCGACTGGATCGGCTGGTCGCCGCGGCGGAGGTTGGTGCGACCGCCGGGCTGTCGGAGGCCGTGCACCGGGCGGCGGACGCGGTGCTGGCCGCCGACGCGCTGCCCGCGCAGCGGGTGCGGGTGCGCATGGCGTTGATCGACCTCGCCGGCCAAGGGCTCTCGGACATGGACGAGTTGTTCGCCGCGGCCCTGCTCGACGCGGGCGAGGACCCCGCCCTGACCGGACCGTTGCGACTGCGGCGCTCATGGGCGGCGATGGTCGCGGGCAACCACGAACGCAGCGCCCACCACGCCGAGTCGGCGATCGGGTTGGCCCGAACGGCCGGTGACCGGGCCACCGAGTCGATGGCGCTGGCCGTGACGGCGATGACCGCGCGAGTCACCGGACGCCCCGATCACCGGCTCCACATGCACCGGGCGCTGGCGCTGCCGGAACCCGAACTCGACGGCCGGTTGCACATGACACCGCGCTTCGTGGCCGCGCGATTCGCGGTCTTCGACGACCGACTCGACGACGCCCGGCACGATCTGCTCGCGATGCTCGCCCGGACCGAGGGCGGCACCGGCGAGGAGATCGTCGCGGTACTGCGTTCGCTGTCCGAGGTGTCCGCCCGGCTGGGCCGGTGCGCGGACGCACTGCACTTCGCGGACCGGGCGATGCGGATCGCCGAGGATTCCGGCCTGAGCCCGGGCCCGGGTTGGTACAACGGCGCGATCGCCGAACTCGCCGGCGGCAGCGTGGCGCGGGCCGCGGCGTACGCGGAACGCGGTGTGCGTGCCTCGGAGCAGGAGGGCGACTCGATCTTCCTGGAGCGCCATCTGCACGCACTGGGGCAGGCGCGGTTGCGCGCGGGGGACGTCTGCGGAGCCATCGAGGCGTTGCGGCTGATCGCCGACCCGGCGCGGGGCCGGTGGGTGGCCCCGCCGTCGGTGTTGCGCCGGCACGGGGACCTGGCCTGCGCGTTGGCCCTCGGCGGCCGACTCGACGATTCGGAGCAGGTGATCCGGTCGGCCCGAAAGGCGCTGGATCCCGCCGACCGCGGCCGGGGCACCAGCGCACAACTCGACCGGGCGGAGGCGGTCCTGTGCGCCGCTCGGGGCGACGTCGGCCGCGCTGTGGAGTTGCTCGATCACGCCACGCGGGTCTTCGAGGCGCTGCGTCAGCCGCTGGAATCGGGCCACTGTCTGTTGGTGCTCGGTCGCATCGAGCGCAGCCGCCGCCGGCACGCGGCCGCACGTTCGGCGGGGGCGCAGGCGCTGGCGGTGTTCACCCGGTGCGGCGCGCGGCCGTGGATGGAGCAGGCCGGTCGTACGCTCGCCCGGCAGCCCGCGTCGGGTGGTCCGCCGGTAGGCCGGCCGCGATCCGATGCCGCTCGGGCGTTCGCCACGCTGACCGCGACCGAGGAACAGGTGGCGCGGCTGGTCGCGGAGGGGGCGAGCAATCGGGAGGCGGCGGCGGCCCTGTTCCTCAGCGTCAAGACGGTCGAGGCGTCGCTGACCCGGATCTACCGCAAGTTCGCCGTGCGTTCGCGGACCCAACTCGGCTCACACCTGCACGACGCGTTGGGCCTGCCGGAACGTCCCCGCTGACCGGCCTTTGCGTGCCGCACCGGCAGCCCCGGCCCCTCCGGGCGTCGAGGCCCTGCCCCGTTTGCCCCGGTCCTCGGGGAGGTGAACCATGGAATCAGGATCGTCGCACGACAACCGCACGGATCTGGAGCCGGACCATGTCTGGTCCTTTTCAGCAGTTTCCGCTCGGTGGGGGTACGACCGCGGACCTGTACCTGCTCCGCTACGACCAGGACGGTGGGCTGCGCAGTCCACTCGCCGAGCGGGAGATCAAGGACCGGCTCGCCGGAGTCGGCGACGTCTTCCTGTTCTCCCACGGCTGGAACAACATCTTCGCGCAGGCCCTCGACCGCTATCGCGATTTCGTCGGTGGCTTCATCGCTCAGCGACAACAGTTCGCGATTGCGGTTCCACCGGACTACCGGCCCCTGCTGATCGGCGTCATCTGGCCCTCGACGAGCTTCCTCATGCCGTGGGAGGCGGGCCCGAGAATCGCCGCCGATCCGGAACCCGACGGGGCCGAGGCGCGCCAGGTGGAGGAGATGCTCGGCCTGGTCACCGGGTCCCTGGGGGCCGAGGTGGACCCGGAGTTCGTCGAGTTGGTGGACGGCCGCTCCGTGATCGACTCCGATGCCGCGCTGCGTGCGGCCGAGATCGTGCTCGGCGCACTGCGGGCCGAGCCCGACCCGGACGACGGATCATCGCCGCCCACCGCGAAGGAATTCCTCACTGTCTGGGCGGCGTTGGACGGTGGCGGGGCCGCAGCCGCACCCGCCGACCCGGACGACTTCGGCGTCGCGCGCGGTGCCTCCCCCGGTCTGCTCGTCGCGGGTGGCGGGGGATTCGACCCGCGCAACCTGTTGCGTGCGGCCACCGTGTGGAAGATGAAGGCGCGCGCGGGTGGGGTGGGGAGCAACGGGGTCGGTCCGCTCGTGGCGCACATCCTGCGCGAGAGCGGGGTCCGACTGCATCTGGTCGGCCATTCCTTCGGCGCGAAGGTGTTGTTGTCCGCGCTCGCGTCCGCGGCCCCGAGCCGTCCCGCGCGGTCGATGCTGCTGTTGCAGGCCGCCGTCAACCGCTGGTGTTTCGCGGCGGACGTCGCCGGCACCGGGCGCCCCGGCGGTTACCACTCGGTCCCGGACCTGGTGGACAGGCCGTTGTTGACGACGTTCTCCGCGTTCGACGACCCGCTGACCAAGGTGTTCCATCTCGCGATGCGCGGAAGTCAACTGGGCGAACCGGGCGTAGCCGCGATCGGCGATCCCGAACTGTACGGTGCGCTGGGCGGATTCGGGCCCGCCGGCGTAGAGGGGATCTCCGCCCGTCGACTTGCGGCCGTGCCCGGTCGAGAACGCTACGACCTCGGCGGCGCGTCGCGCGTGATCGCCGTGGACGGCGGGGTCGAGATCGACGGGAAGCCGGCCATCGCCGGGCACGGCGAGGTCAGCAACCCGGCGACGTGGTGGGCCATGCACGCCCTCGTGCGGCCCGACTGAGGTGCGGTCCGCGCGCACCCGCGACCGGATACGCCGCCCGGCGCAGTCGCCGGTGGCCGAAACGGTCGGCCCGAGACGAAGGAGTCGTGATGGCCGAGGCTCTCATCGAGAGTTGGCGCCTGGCGGTGCTCCGGGTGCGGCTCGACCTGACGCGGTCGTCGCCGGTGGCGGTGGTCGAACTGGTCGGGTATCCCGCGAAGAACCCGACGACGTACTGGCACGCCGAATTCGACTACGGCACGTTCGGGCTCTCCGAAGGCACGGAGCCGCCAACCGGGCTGAAGGTGCCCCGTGATCTGGTCGAAGCCGTCGAGAACTGCCTGCTCGCGGACTTCGAGGCGGATACCGCGCTGTGGCTGCGGCTGGTCCCACCGTATGGCCACCTGGGCGGGGTTCCGTGGGAAGGCGCCCTGATCCCCGCCACCGGTCGCCCGCTCCTGCGGGTTCCCGATCGGCTGCCGCCGGGATCCGACCCGGGGCGGGTGTGGACCGTTGCCGTCGCGGTGTCCGTGGCGCCGAACGCGGCCTGGGTCGCCGGATACCTCTCGTCGTTCATCTCCTGCCTGCGCACCTCCGTCGCGGCTGAGGTGGATGTGCACGTGTTCACCGACCGGGGCGCCGAACAGGCGCTGCGGGCGCTGCCGCCCGAGGGTCCGGACGCACCGCGTGTGCACCTGCACGACCCCGGCGACGCCGCACTGCTCGCCCGATCGGGGCCGCCGCGCCGGCATGACGACGCCGACGCGCACCCGGCGACGGGCCCGCCGCTGTGGGGTGACTGGATCACCGCCGGGCTCGACGGCCGTGCGGTGCGGGCGCTGCACATCGTCGCGGACGGCGCGTTCGAGGGCAACCGCCCGGTCCTGTCGGTGAGCCCCGATCCCGCTGCGCCGACCCACCGATCCGATCGCGCGTACGTGACCTCGGACCGGGTACGGCGCCTGGCCGACCGCGTCGGCGCGTCCGTGCTGTCGTTCGGCTCGCCCCCGGACAATCCGTGCGACTCGGCCACCCGGATCATGGCCGACCACGTCGGTCTGCGGCGTGCGGGGCCGACGTTCTACACCGCGTTGCCGCTGGATCCCGCCGGATACGCGTTGGCACGGGCACACGCGTTCGTCGCCGGCGCCCCGGGTTCGGTGCCGATCCCGCGTGACCCCTCGCTGTTCGCGTACCTCCAGCCCGAGTTCGTGCAGGCCGCGCTCAGGGACGCCTGGCCCGATCCCGACCGGCCCGGGCAGGTCTGGCTCAGCGGGCGAGCGGCGATCGGTGAATCGGCGACCAGCGGCGAGATCCTGCCGAACGCCCTTGGTGTGGCCGGCGGCGAAGAGATCACCGCGCGCTATGCGAACGCCGAGTCGGTGCCGATGTGGGTCGCCGCGTCCACGCGTTACATCGAGAACCAGGTGGCCTCGCTGGTACGGACCGCGGGCGTTCCGGGCGAGACCCCGGCCGCGAAGCAGGCCTACGACCGCGGGGTCGGGCAGGCCATCGCCGAACTGCGTGCCCTGGTCGACCGGCGGATGCGGGAGTCGTGATGCGTACCGTCCTGGGCTTCGAGCCGTTCGGGGATCGCACGGTGCTCAAGTTGCGGGAGGCACCCGCCAACATCCCGGGGCTCGGTACCAACGAACTCACCGACGTCACCGACCCCGGAGGCACGATCACCTCCCGGGGCGAGGCCCTGCTGGAGCGGCTGTGCCGGCATCCGGCGGTGAGCCAGGGGCTGAACGCCGCGCTGGCCCAGCCGCCGGTCGCCGGACCGGGACCGCTGTACCTGCACATGGTCTCGAACCAGGCCGATCAGCTGCCCTGGGAGCAACTCCGTTCCGTCCTCCAGGGGTTCATCGCCCTGGACGCCCGTTGGCCGATCGCCCGCATCGCCGCCATCCGCAGCCCCGTCGATCGCCGCACGTTCACCCCGCCGTTGACGATCGTCGCCGTGCTGTCCGCGGCACTGCGCAGTGGCGTGCCCCAGTTGCAGGCCCTGCTGGCCGCCACGGCGCTGCCTGACGCCCGGGCGGTCGACACACGGCTGCACGTGATCAGCGCCGAGCAGGCCGTGCTGGATGCCGTCGCGGCCGCCGGACGACCCGACGTCAGCGCCGAACCGATCCCCGCGAACGCGCCCGATCTGGCCGGGCGCATCACCGCGGCCCGGCCACACATCGTGCACCTGCTGTGTCACGGTGGGGCGGTCGGCGGTGTCCGGACACTGGCCTTCGCGCACACCGCCGACGTCGACGCGGGCGAACCGGTCGGCTCCGTACAGCTGAAACTGCCCGATCTGGTGGTCGCGCTGAACCCGTGCGCACCGTGGCTGGTCGTCCTCGGTGCCTGCCGGACGGCACAGACCTCGGACACGCTCTCGCTCGCCCACGAACTCGTCTCGCAGGGGTTGCCCGCCGTCGCGGGCATGCGCAGGCTGATCGACCTCAACGACACGGACCGGTTCTGCGCCGCGCTGTACCCGGAGGTGCTCGCCACCGTCCGCATCGCCGTCAAGGATGCCGGAGAGCACGAGATCGACTGGGCCACGACCTTCACCGCGCCGCGCCAGGCGATGGCACAAGCCGACCCGTCGCAGACCGACTCGTGGTCGGATCCCGTGCTCTACGTGCAGGACGAACCGCTGCGGATCACGTCGAGCTCCGCCGTGGCGTTGTCCGACACGGCGAACCTGCAGGGGCAGCTCGACACCTACGAGCGGTTCCGCGCGACGCTCGACCCGATCACCGTCGACCGGACCCTGCTGGACCGGGTCGACGCCCTGATCGCCGACCTGCGGGCCCGATCGGCGGGTGGGGGTCGATGACTCTGCCCGCGGACATTCAGCTCAACGCCTGGACCGGGGACGAGGTCGCGCGGGCCACGCCGGACCAGGATGCGGCGCGCTGGGGTGCCGGAACGCGCGGCATCCCGCACTCCCAGGCCGTGCTCCCCTTCGGCCCGCCGGCCGATCCGCGCGATTGGCGCTCGGCCGACGTCGGCTACGGGATCCTGCTGCCGGACGACACCGATCCGAATCTGTCCGACGCCGCGAAGGCCGCCGGCGAGGACGCCGCCGCGCCGGTACGCGAACTGCTGGCGGCACGGCCGGACACCGCGGTGCTGCGCTGGAGCCCGGACCTGCCCGACCACCTCCTGCGCAGGTACTTCGCGCAGGGCCTGCCCCAGGAACCGGCCATCGGGTTGTCCGAGTTCGGGATCGGCCGGGGCCGGCTCCCCAAGTACGTGGCGATCATCGGCGGCCCCGAGGTGATCCCCTGGTCCGTGCAGTACGCCCTGGGTACCCGGCACCTGGTCGGGCGCATCCCCCTGTCCGGGGAGCCGCTCGCCCACTACGTGCACGCGCTGCTCGCGGGCTGGAGCGACGCGCAGGCCCACGCGGATCGGGCGCTGACCTGGACGGTCGACCACGGGCCCACGGACATCACCGCGTTGATGCGCGCGGTGATCGCCGCGCCCCTGGCCGAGCGCCTCACGCCGCCCCCGCTCGCGCAGTTCCGCGATCTCACCGCGGCCGAGGCCACCGGCGCGGCGCTGCTGGGCGCCTTGGCCGAGATCCGCCCGGGACTGCTCGCGACGTCCAGCCACGGCCGCACCGGACCGCTGGGGAACCCCGCCGAGATGCGGGCCGCGCTCGGGCTTCCGGTCGACGGCACGCACACCACCGTGCCGCTGGGCACGCTGTGCGACGCCATGCCCGGTGGCTGCGTCTGGTACGCCCAGGCGTGCTGCTCCGCCGGCGCCGCCGGCGAGAGCTTCTACGCCGGGCTGCTTCCGGTCGGCAGTTCCGCCCTCGGCGCGGTCGAGGCCGTCGCGGGGCTGGGCACGATGGTGGCACCCGCGGCACTGGAACTGCTCGGCCGGGAGAACCCGGTGCGGGCCGTCCTCGGTCACGTCGAGCCCACCTTCAGTTGGACCCTGCAGGTCGACGACACCGGACAGGGACTCGGCGGGCGCTTGGTCTCCGCCTTGTCCACGCATCTGTACGCGGGCGAGCCGCTGGGCCTGGCCCTGGCCGAATACCGGGCCGACGTGGGCGAGTTGCACACCCGGTGGGCCCGGCTGAGGGAGGCGTTGGCGGGCGGCGACACGTCGGTCCGGGAGACGTTGACCAGGCTGCGCGTCTCGGCACTGGATCGACAGAGCCTGGTGTTGCTGGGCGACCCGACCGTGGCCCTGCCCGCGTCGGGCGGCGACGGGCCGTGACGCGTCGTCCTCGACGGGCGGCGCGGCGGCTCAGCCCGGTTGGCCCGCTGAGCTGCGTGTCGTTTTGGCGGGGTGGGTCGTCGGGCCGCCGACGGCATTGAGGACCAACTGGGCCTGGTTGTCCACGAAGCGGGTGAACAACTGCTGCGCGTAGCCGAAGATGACCGCCCAGGCGATGATCTGCGCGGACGAGTCGAGCGCGCTCAGGCCGGGAACGAAGTCGCCGCGCATGAGCAACAGGCCCAGAAGGGCGGTGAGCGCGCCGGTGGGGAGCTTGAGCAGGGCCAGGGCGACGGGCACGTTGTACGGCGTCGAGGTGCCGTGGATCCGGCGCAGCGACGCGGCGGCGGCCACGGCGGCGGCGACCAGGCCGACCAGCTCGACCACCGGGTAGTCCCACTGGGAGGCGACGTCGGCGTACATCTGGTCCAGGCTTCGCCCGGCGAACTGGTCGCGGTTCGTTGCGGAACCGGCACTGACGGTGGAAGTGGCGGTGGCGCAGACGATGCCGACGCCCGGCGGGTTGAAGCACAGCGGCACCGTCCCGGGCGAGGAGGCACCGGCGAGGGCGATCAGGGTGGCGATGATCGCGAGTGCCGCGGTGACACCGAAGACGATGTGCGCGAAACTGCGAACCCTGAGCTTCTCCTTCAGGTGCACCTGGTGTGCCACGGTCGAGGCGTCGACCAACGTTTCCCGCTGCTTTTCGGTCAGCGTGTCGCCCCCGCGAACGGACAGCGCCATTTCGTCCACGTGGGCGCGGCGTTCGTCGCCGAGTGGCAGGTGCTCCTTGATGAAGGCCACGATGCCGGGAAGGTGTGCGGTGATGTCTTCCAGCGTCAACAGCCGCAGCAGAATGATGTAGGCGACGTCCAGTTGCGTCTGGGCGACCGCGATGTGTGCGGCCGGTCGGCCGTGTTCGTGCCCCAGGGCCCTTTTCGCCTCATCGAGCGACTCGAGGGCCTGGTCGGCCAGGACCTGATCGCTCGGAGCGAGCGGACCCGGTGCGGTCTTGCTCTTGAGGAGTGCCTCGAGTTCGATGACGCGAGAGCGCAGCCCTTCGCGCAGTTCCCACTGTCCGCGTTCGTGCCGTCGGACGTTGCGGGCCTGCGAGCGCCCGACTCGACGGAAACTGCCGGGGGGCGGCGGCGGAGGCTGCTCCGCGGGTGTCGGGTTTGACTCCATGTATTCGACTATGAACGACGGGCTGGACGAATTCGGGCTCGATCGGCTTCTTCAGGTCCGGCGTCACCCCGATGGACGCGCCGGGAGCGCCTGCCGTGCTGTTGCTCGGCGTGGTATGCGAGTGCCTCCGCCGTGGATCGCTTTGGGCCGGCGATCGGGTGCGGGTCGCGGTCCTGCGGTGTGTCGCGCTCGATTCCGGTGTGCCGGCCCTCCACGATGGCCGGGTCCGCCCGGCGACGGGACCGGGCCCGGTGGGAAGGGATGCCCATGCCCCTGAGGGACTATGGAGTTCTGGCCGCGCGGGCGGTGGCGCGCGTACGCGAAGGCGCCACCGGCACACCGCACTACCAGATCCATCTGGCCGACGACGCCGGCACCATGTATCGTGCGGCGATCAACGTGCTGTCCAAGAAGGCGCCGTCCGAGCTGCTGTTCGTGGTGGTGGAGGACTTCCGCCACCCGCTCACCGACTCCCTGCCGGCCGCGGGCAGCGGGTGGACCACACTCGCCTCGCGGCCCGGCGGAGCCGCGCTCGACTACATCCGCGCCAACCTCTTCGATCCGGCGACCGCGCGGCCGCTGCCCCCGGACCTGCCCGGCGAGGACAACGACCTGGCCGATCTGCTCGATCACTACGTGCAACGCGCGATCGGCAATCCGGCGGCCGCGGTCTACGTGTTCGGCGGGCGCTTTGGCCCCGAACCCGCCGAGCCGGACCAGGTGTTCGGCTTCCTGCCCGGCAACGGTGTGCACGACGTGCACATGAACCAGGGCAACAGCGAGGAGTTCCGCAAGGACGACGGGGTCTGGCAGGACGGCGGCCTGCTCATTCGCCTGCCGGACGGCCGCTGGGTGGCCGTCTTCCTGGCCTTCCAGTCCCAGGCGTGGCACACCGATGACACCACAGGCCACACCCTCGACACCGCGCCGCCCCTCCCGGGTTCGGGCGAGGAGCCGATGCGGATCGTCGCGGCGCTGGTCAACGCTCCGGGACCGGCACCCGAGGCGGAGACCGTCACTCTGCTCAACGCCTCCCCCGCACCGATCATGCTCGACGGCTGGCAACTCCTGGACCGCGACAAGACCGCGCTGCCTCTCCCCGCGACGACGCCGGCGCCCGGTGCGGTCCTGGTGGTGCCCGGCAACCCGACGTTCCACCTGGGGAACCGCGGCGGCGTGATCACCCTGATCGATCCGGCGGGGCTCAAGGTGCACGGTGTCACGTACACCGCGGACCAAGCGCGGCGCGAGGGATGCACGATCGTGTTCTGATCGACACGTGCGCAGGGGCGGCGCGGGTGCGCGGCGCCCCTGCGTGGCATGTCCGGGCGGATATCGGTGGCACGTGCGGCCAAAAGGTGCGTACGGGAGCCGCGTTTGTCACGCTGGAAGAGACAGGTCACGTGCCCCGCCCCCGCCCCAACCGACCCCTCCGTCTCCTGGTCGCCGAAATGGCGTTCATGCGCTCCGACTTCGCCGTCGACGGGTTCGGCCCCGCCGAGGAAAGCCCGGTCACGCGGACGTGGTGGAGCTGTGATCCGCTTCGCCGAAGTCGAACTTCGGTTGTACATATGGGCGTTGGCACAGCACACCACACCGATTTTCGTAGCGGACGTCGATGGGCGGGGACGCTGCGCCCCCTACCGTCCGACCTTATGACTTCCATACAGCACGGCGTGAAGAGATCCTTCTCCGGCATGTATCGAGCGGCTCGGCGCACAACCGCCCTGGCCACGGGTCTCATCCTCACCGCGGGCCTGACGACGCTGTCCGCCACGGCGGCAACCCCGGCGGACCCCGGCACGGACGTGGCGACGTCCGGAGCCGGGCTCGACCGCTTCAACCACCAACGCCTCGACTGGCGCAGCTGTGTCCTGGGCCCGGACGACGCCGTGGGCCGCAATCTGGAGCAGGCGGGCGCGTTCTGCGCGAACGTGACCGTGCCGCTGGACTACGCCGACCCCTGGGGTCGGACCACCACCGTCGCGATCTCGCGGCTCGAAGCCACCGACACCCATCGTCGGATCGGCTCGCTGCTGCTCAACAACGGTGGCCCGGGCAATGACACCATCGGCGCGCCGCCCGACATCCGCACGGCCATGAAGGACGTCGGCGCGCGCTACGACATCATCGGGATGGACCCGCGCTTCGTCGGCCGCAGCAGCCGGCTGGACTGCGGCTGGCCGGTCGGCACCAACATCTTCTCGGCCGGTCTCGGTCGGGCGACCTTCGACCGTCAGGTCACCCTCCAGAAGGACCTGGCCGACCGGTGTCGCGCCACCAACGCCTCGGTGCTGCCGTACGTCACGACCCGCAACACCGCCCGTGACATGGACGTCATCAGGGCCGCGCTGGGCGAGCGGAAGATCTCCTACCTGGGCTACTCGTACGGCACCTATCTGGGCACGGTCTACACCCAGATGTTCCCGGGCCGCTACGACCGGGTCGTGCTCGACGGGGCGCTCGACCCGAACAACTACGGTTCCCGGACGCTGCGCGGCGGCGAGGCCGAGTACGAGCACGCGTTCGGCGACTGGGCCGCGTGGGCGGCGAGCCGCGACGACGTCTACGGCCTCGGTGGCACCCGCGACGAGGTGCTCGCCGCGGCGGACCGCATCGTCGCGGCGTCCGCGCGCAACCCGCTGACCGTCGGCACCGCGCCCGACGTCTTCCGGGTCGACGACACCCAGGTGCCGTTCGTGTACTTCATCGGGATCGCCGACGACAGCGACGCGGCCCGTGCGGCCCTCGCCGAACAGGTGTCGGTGCTGAACAAGGCCGCACAGGGGTTGCCGGCCCCGTCGTCGCCCGGCCTCATCGGGCTCCTGCAGTTCGCGCTGACCGACGGCGGCTCGCCGCACGGCAGCGTGCAGTCCGCGATCTTCTGTGGTGACGTCGCCGCCCCGCGCAACCCGGAGGTCTACTGGCGGGACGTCCAGCGCAGTCGCGCCGCACACCCGCTGTTCGGCCCGCTGAGCAACAACATCGTGCCGTGCGCCTTCTGGGACCGGCCCCGCGAGGAGCCGACCCGGGTGCGGCGCGACGCCCCGATCATGATCGTGGCCGCCACCGGCGACCCGCGCACCGTCTACAAGGGCTCCGTCGCCCTGCACGACCAGCTGCCGAGCTCCAGGCTGGTCACCCTTCGGGGCGCCAACCAGCACGGGGTCTTCGGCTCCTACGGCAACGCCTGTGTCGACAGCCGGGTCAACGCCTACCTGGCCACGGGCAACCTGCCCGCGACCGACCCGACCTGCGTGAAGTAGCCGGTCCACCGGCGTGCACCACCCGACGGGCGTGACCGGGAATCTTCGCTCACGCCCGTCGGCACGGACCGGGTCCGGCGTCGATCGCATGCCGGCTGGTGCCGGGGGTGTGCGGGGTGCGGTGTCGGTGGTCCGGCATCCCCCGGGCGGGGGAGGCGATTCCCCCGGTTCGGGGATCCACCCGCATGGGGACTCCGGCTTTTCTTGAGGCATGACAAACGCGATCAACGATCAAGACCGAAGCGGCGTCGGAGCGGCACCGGCGGCCCGGCGCGGGCGCGCGGGACGGCGGGGCGGACGCAGACTCGCGGTGCTCTCCGTGTTCTCCGTCGTGCTCGGGCTCGTCGGTGGTGGCACGGCGGTCCCGGCCCGGGCACAGGCGGCGGCAGCCGGTGCGATGGCCGAGGCCGACGAGTCCGACATCCGAGCGCTGATCGAGGCGATACCGGGCATGCGGGTGCTGGACGAGAAGCCCGTCACGCCGGGCGTCCGATACTTCGACCTGACCTACCGTCAGCCCACCGACCACCTGCGTCCCGAGCGAGGTTCCTTCGAACAGCGGCTCAGCCTTCGACACGTCTCCACGCGACGGCCGATGGTCCTGTACACCAGCGGCTACGACCTCGGCGCCGGTCCGAGCTTCCGCTCCGAGCCGACCACCCTTGTGGACGGCAACCAGATCTACACCGAGCAGCGCTACTTCGGCACATCCCGCCCCGACCCCGCCGACCCGGCCAACCTGAACATCCGTCAGGCGGCCGACGACCACCACCGGCTGATCCAGGCCCTCAAGCCGATCTACCGCGGTTCATGGATATCCACCGGCGGCAGCAAGGGCGGCATGACCACCGTCTACCATCGGCGCTTCTACCCGCACGACGTCGATGGCAGCGTGGTCTACTCCGCTCCCAACAACACCGATGACCGCGACGACACCGCATACGACGAATTCCTCGCCCGGGTGGGCACGCCCGAGTGCCGGGCCGCTCTGCAGACGGTGCAGCGCGAAGCACTCGGGCGACGGGAGGAGATGGTGGCCCGCTACGCGCAATGGGCCCAGGTGAACGGGCAGACCTTCGACACCCTGGGCAGCGTCGACAAGGCATTCGAACTCGCGGTGCTCCGCCTGCCGACGATGTTCTGGATGTATGCGGGCGAGTCGAAGTGCGCCGGCGCGCCCACGCCGGCCGCATCCTCCGACGAGTTGTACGCGTGGGTCGACGGGATCTCCCGACTGGCGGTCTACACGGACAGCAGTGTCGAGTTCTTCCAGCCGTACTTCTACCAACTGGGCACCCAGCTCGGATACATGCAGGTCGCGACCCCGCATCTGGAGGGTCTGTTGCGCTACCCCGGCATCCAGGAGGTGCGTAGCTACGTGCCTCGGGAAATACCGCTGCGGTTCGAGCCCGGGGCGATGCGCGACATCGACCGCTGGGTCCGGTCGCGGGGCAGCGAAATACTCTTCGTCTACGGCGAGAACGACCCGGTCCGTGCCGAGCCGTTCCGGCTGGGCCCGGGCAGCCGTGACGCGCAGGTCCTGATGGCGCCGCACGCGGGCCACAGCGCCAGGATCGATGTCCTCGCACCCGAGGACGCCGCCCGCGCGACCGCCGCGCTGCGCCGGTGGGCCAGGGTGTGATCCGGGTGTGATCCACCTGCTCGCAGATACGCCCCCCGGGGGGGCGTGTGGCCGGGCCATCGGAGGGGCCGGATGCCGGGCCGTTCGCAATCGCGAACCTACGACCGAACACCCCGGCTCCGGCTGCCGTGCCCGCCGACCTCGGCGCCTACACCCGAGCCGTCGAAATCCCGTCCCGCCCGAGCCCGGTCCGCGGCGCAGTGTGGCGTCAGGCCGCGTCGCGGAAGGGGCCCGTCACCTCGAAGGTCACGCGGGCGACCGGGTCGGATCAGGACGGCTTGCGGCAGAGAATCTCGCCGTGCGGGACGGAGAACCACGCGTCCTCCTGCCGCCCCCACTCCCGCCACGCCTCCGACACCGCGCGCAGCTGTTCGGTCGTCGCGTGGCCACCCTCGGTGGCGCGGTCGGCGTACGACGAGGCGAGCGTGCGGTCCGCCCACAGGCCGCTCCACCAGGCGCGTTCCTTCGCATCGGCGTAGCACCAGGTGCTCGACGAGGCGGTAATGTCGGTGCAGCCCGCTTGCAGCGCCCAGGACTTGAGGCGCCGTCCGGCATCCGGCGCGCCGCCATTGGCGCGGGCCACCCGCAGATACAGGTCGAGCCAGTCGTCCATGCCCGGTGTCGCCGGGAACCAGGCCATCGTCGGGTAGTCCGCGTCGCGGGCGGCGATGATCCCGCCCGGCTTGGTGACCCGGACCATCTCGCGCAGCGCCTGCACCGGGTCACCCACGTGCTGCAGTACCTGATGCGCGTGGACGACGCAGAAGGTGTCGTCCGGATAGTCCAGCGCGTGGACGTCTGCGACCGCGAACTCGACGTTCCGTAGGCCCGCTTCGGCGGCCGTGGCGCGCGCCTGTTCCAGGACGTCCGGTGCGTGGTCGACGCCGGTGACGTGGCCGTCGGGAACGAGTGACGCCAGGTCTGCGGTGATGGTGCCCGGACCGCAGCCGATGTCCAGGATCTTCATGTGCGGCTTCAGCGAGTCGAGGAGATAGGCCGCCGAGTTCGCGGCGGTCCGCCAGGTGTGCGAGCGCAGCACGGATTCATGGTGCCCATGCGTGTAGACGGCGCTTTCCTTCGGCATGACGTCCCCTTCGCGTCTTCTTCCGG
The DNA here is from genome assembly GCF_040605455.1 of Embleya sp. NPDC005575. Lineage (NCBI taxonomy): Bacteria > Bacillati > Actinomycetota > Actinomycetes > Kitasatosporales > Streptomycetaceae > Embleya > Embleya sp. NPDC005575. Next base: position 29,285 of record NZ_JBEXCV010000068.1, read on the forward strand.
TCCCGGAACCCGCGACATCGCGCCGCCGACCGGTACACGACACCGTACGCTCCATGTCGCATAATGAGATTCCCATCTCGAAATATGGACATCAAGTGGACTTCGGACAGACCGGCCGGAGCTTCGATCGACTACGACCGCCGGCTGAGACAATTCGGCGCTTCCCGGCAGACGACTGGTCGGCGACACCACGAGACCGGACGGGAAGGCCACCAACTAGGCTCACTGCCCGAGAAGTTCACGTCGGGGGGAGCAGACATGGCGAAGCGCATCACGTTTTGCGTCGCCGGCAGGGTCGCCGTCGGATGCGCGACCGCACTGCTGTCGATCACGACAGTCGCCGCGTGTTCCGGCGACGGCGGGAAGTTGCCTCCGAGACAGACCAGGGGCACCGAGTCTCCGCGGTCGCCCGGCTCCGGCGAGGCGACCGAGGAGGCCCCCGCGTGGTCCATGGACAACCTGCCGCCGGGCGTCGACTTCTGGGCGGGAAAGGTGGACCTGGCCGTGTTTTTGTGTCATGTCTCCGACGCGAAGACCGGCGGCTGTTCCGCCGGCGCCGTCACCGGCACCCAGCGCGATGAGATCCGCACGGCCCTTCAGGCCATGCCGCAGGTCAAGCACGTGTACTTCGAGGACCGGCGCCAGGCATGGGAGCTGTTTCGCGTGCAGAACGGCAACACACCCCTCGTCGAGGCGATGACGGCCGAGCAACTGCCGGAGTCGTTCCGCGTCAAGCTCAAGGACCCCGGCACCGTCGCGGCCGTGAAATCCGCGTTCGACGGACGCCCCGGCGTCGCCTCGACCATGACCCAGACCCCCTCCGGCCTGCCCACCGGGCCCGGGAACCCCGCGGCGCCACCACGGACCGGCATGGCGGCCCCACTGACCCCGGATCGGGCCCGGCGCGCCGTCCTGACCGTGGACGACGTCGGCCCCGGGTGGAGCGCGGGCGCCCTGACGGACACCGAGCCCAAGCCGGCTGCGGCGCCGTACTCGGGGAGCAGCGGTGACGCCGGGTGCGATCGGGCCCTCCAGAGTGTGCCGACCGGCCCGACCAGGGTCGCCCTCGGCGCGGACCGGATCTTCGAGCAGGACCGCACCGGGACGCAACTCGTCGCCTCCGTCCAGGTCTACGAAGGTGACGGCGCGGCCGTGCAGTTGGCCAAGTCCCGTGCCATGGTGACCGGTTGCGCGGACCTCGACCTCCCGTGGAACGGCGGCACCGCACGCTTTCGTGCGATCGCCGCCCCCACCGTCGGAGAGGAGGCCGTAGGCATGCGCATCGTCGTGAACCAGGGCGGCGGCCCCAAGGCCGTCGACTCGATCCTCGTGCGCATGGGGCCCAACGTCGCCACCGTCTCCGTCCTGGGTGACGTAGACGTCGACCCCACCGCCCTGGACCGACTGGTCCGCCGCGCCGCCGAATATCTGCACACCGCCGTCCGGAACTGATCACCACACCGCGCCCGGGTACGGATTCCAGGACGATCGAAGCCTCACGATCGGGTGCGACAGCGACAGCGACAGCGACAGGAACGGGCGTCGGCATGGCAACGGCACGGGCGGGGACGCCGCCACCCGCACGTCCGGGCGCGCACCCGGGCCGGCGGTGGCCGGCGGCCCCTGGTTCGGCGGGTCAGCCGTCGGTGTCGTCCAGGCGTCGGGGACCATCGTCGCCCGTCGGCGCCTCGTGCGGGATCCGGCTGAAGTCCGGGTAGTCGACGGGATCGGCCTCGTCGACGATGTCCAGCGCGACACCCTGGAGCTTCTCGGGGTTGGCAATCACGTCGATCCGCACGATTCGGCCGCCCGCCACGGTGAAGCCCGCGATGCCGCTGGGCAGGCTGGGGTCGCCCACCAGGCGTCCCGGGCCGCCGTTGACCACGACCGCGCGGGAGTAGGGCAGGAAGAACGGGGCCGACGTGAGCATGTGTCGCGCGACCTGTTCGGCGCCGACCAGGGCGGACGAGGTACGACCCCCATGCGATGTAGACGAACGTCGACCCGAAAGTGTGACGTGTACGCCCGGACCCGTGCGCAGGAGAGACCGAAAGCCGTGCCCGCCGGCGGTATGCGCGGGCGTACGTCCGCGCTCGGGAGCCGGCGGGCCGGGTGCGCCACGGACACCCGGCAGCGCCGGCATCGCACACCGAAACCCGGCCCTCTCCCCTGCCTGCCTTGCGCGCGACAGCCGACGGCCCCCGTCCCGAAGCCGGATCGAACGGCTTGGGGACGGGGGCCGGGCGGCCGGAGGCGTTACTTGCGGTTCAGGCGCATGGACATCGGGTCGATGCCCGCGCCGTCGATCACGAACGTGGTCCCGGGCGTGGAGAAGTAGGGAGACAGCGAGTCCACGAACGTCACCACGTCGACTCGTTTGATCAACTCCGCTTCGGCGGCCGTCCAATCGTCACAGCCGGCAATATCCGGCTTGGTCATGGCGAGGCCCACCAGGCGCTTGTACTCGGGGTTGTCGATGGAGCCGAAGTTGAGCCCGTCGGGCCCTGCGGGGCCGCTGAAGAAGGGGATGAGCTGGTCGGGTTGGGCGAGTGTGATCGGTGTCCACGAGACGTCCCACTGACCGGAGGCCAGCACCTCGCCGGTCGTCCCGTTCGTGAGCGGTTTGCGGGTGACCTTCACGCCGAACGACTTCCACTGTTCGATCGCCAACTCGATGGCGGAGAGGAGTTGGGAACCTCCCGTGGTGGAGTGCGGCAGCACAATGGACAGTTGCCTGCCGTCCTTGGTCCAGTACCCGCCGGACTTCTTCCAGCCGGCGCCCCGCAGTGCCTCCGCGGCGCGGGCGGGGGCGTGCGGCGGGGTGTTCGCGCCGACCGCGTCGGCCTGACAGGGCGGCAACATCGTGGTGGCGACCCTCGTCGGCGCCTCTCCCTTGCCACCGGTGGCCACCGCGCCCAACTGCTTGAGATCGAGCGCGGCGATCAGTGCCCAGCGCACCGCCGGATCGGCGGTGACGTGCTCGGGTGCCTCGTTGAGCAAGAGCATGCCGAGCGGATCGCGCTGGATCTGGGCCTTCAGTCCGGCTGCCGTCAACCGGATGCGATCGGCGCCGCCGACCTGGGCGATGTCGAGTTGTTTGCCCAGGACCAGGTTGGCCCTGGTGGACTCGTTGGAGACGACCTTGAAGACCAAACGCTCGGGCAGTTCGGCGGAGCCGGCGCCGTTCGGGCCCCAGACGTAGTCGGGTCGTTTGGTGTAGGTGAAGTGGTCGCCCGTGGCGACCTCGGTGAGCCGGTAGGGCCCGGTGCCGTTGGTCGCGTGGGTGAGCGAATCGGGTGCCGCGAGACCGGAGGGGCAGACCAGCGGCAGTCCCGTGGCGCCCCGCAGCAGGAACGGTGTGGCCTCGGGGGTGCGCAGCGTCAAGGTGTTGGCGGCATCGTCGGCGGTGGCGACGGTTCCGGGTGCCACGGACAGGCCGTACAGCGGCGACGTGTTCTTCGGGTCGACGATGTAGTTGTACTGCGCCGCGACGGCGGACGCGGTGAGCGGCTTGCCGTCGGCGCATGTCACGTCCCGCCTGAGGGTGAAGGTCGCCGAGAGGGTGTCGGACGTCCACTTCTCGGCGACGCCCGAGACGATGTTTCCGTCGGGACCGACGTTGACCAGGTTGTCGTAGGAGAACCGACTCATCAGGGACGTGATCTTGGACAGCGAGCTGAGCGGGGACACGTTGCCGGGGTCGTCGGTGATACCGATGGTGATCGTGTCCCTCCCGCCCGCGCTCGAACCGCCGGTGGCACCGCAGCCGGTGGCGAGCAGGCCCAGGGCGACCGCCGTCGCGGCTCCACGCGCGGCGCCTCTCATCGCACACCGCCGGCGGGAACGGCGGAGCGCCCGGACCGCTCGCCCCTCGATGCGGCGCCGAGCAGCGTACGAGTGTCCCGACCCGCCGTCCGGACAGCGGACCCGACCGCAGCGGATCGTCCCATGCTGGATACCTCCTCGGAGAACGGCGCAGGTGCCGCAGAGGACGCTCACGGTAGGCAGCGCCCGAACACCTCGTCTCGTCCACGTGAACGAAGAACGACCGCCGATTCCGTCCGTATCACCAACGGCAAGGCCGACGGCGTCCGGCAGTCTTCTCAAGGTTCACCCCACCCCACGTCCGCCCGTCGACCAACCGAGGCGAAGCCGAACACCACGCGGCGCGATGCCTCCGTGGGCCCACGCGAGACCCCCGCTCGCGCCTTCGCCGGTGGGTGCGGTTGCCGCCTCGCCGAGGGTGTCTTCGACGAAGAGGAAACATTGCCGATGCGGCAAAGTTATGCGCCGGGCGCACGCAAGAGCCTGGTGGGATTCAGCGACCGCCGCCGGGCCCTCGCGGCGGCCACCCTCCGGGCCCCTCGGGCCGGTTCGGATTCGCGGCATCCGGGGTCCGGCGCAGAAGCAGGTCCGTCACCACGGCAAGCGGGGGCCAGTTCAGCCGGCCGTGGCGGGCCACCGCATAGGCGCGCAGGTCGACGTGCGGGAGGGTGAGCGGGAGCAGCCGCACCCCGGGGATCATGACGATGTCCTGGGGCAACAGGCCCACGCCGAGGCCGGCGGTGATCATGCCCTGGACCAGGTCGAGGCTGTCGGCCTGGTGTGTGACGTGCGGGGTGAACCCCGCGAGCGAGGCGAGCGTACGGATCACCGTCTCGTCCGCGGTGTTGCGGGAGTTGACGATCCAGTCGTGGTCGGCGAAGCGCGCGAAGACCTCCGCCGTCGTGCCCGCGGCGTCGGCCGCGTCGTCGGCGTGCGCGGGCACGCCCAGGCCCCATCGCGCGGTCCACAGCGGTATGGCCCGCACGGTCGGGTCCTCGGCCGCCGGTGCCAGGTTGTAGTCGTAGGTCAGTGCGAGGTCCGTGCCGTCCTCGGCCAGGAGTTCCAACGCCTCGGCGGGCTCGTGCTCGCGGATCAGCACGCGGATGCGCGGATGGTCGGCGGCGAGGTCGGTGACCACGGGCAGCAGATGGGCGCGGATGGCGGTGGCGAACCCGGCGATGCGCAGGGTGCCGTTGGGCTCCGCGCCGGGTGCGAGGTCGTGATGCGCCTGCTCGACGGCGGCGAGGATGGTCACGGCGTGTTCGGCCAGTCGGCGCCCGGCCGGGGTGAGCCGGATCCGTCGCCCGTGCGGCTCGATCAGGGCGGCTCCCATGTCCCGGCCCAGCGCGGCGATCTGCTGCGAGACCGTCGAGGTGCCGGTGCCCAGCACGTCCGCGACCGCGTGCATGGAGCCCAGCCGGGCCAATTCCACCAGCACCTGTAGACGTCGGGTCTCCATCCCTCGATTGTCCACGATTCCCGAACGATTCGTTTCGAATCGGCACGTGGACACGAACGATGACAAAGTCTTCTACTTGACTCATGAGCACGCCGCCACCACATACCCGCCCGCGCCTCACGGCCGCGCGTCCGCACCTGCCGGACGCCGCGACGGGCGCCCTGATGGCCGTCGCCGCGATGTCCACCGTCCAGCTCGGACTGGCACTGTCGGTGCCGCTGATCGACCGGCTCGGCGCGCTGGGCACGGCCGGGCTGCGACTCGCGTGGGCGGGCCTGCTCCTGCTGGTTCTCGTCCGGCCGCGGCGCCGTGACTTCACCGGCCGGGATCTGTGGGCGTGCACGCTGTTGGGCGTGGTGAGCGGGGGGTTGATGCTGTTCTTCATGCTCGCCGTCGCACGCCTGCCCCTGGGCACCGCGAGTGCACTGGAATTCCTCGGCCCGCTGGCGGTCTCCCTGTACGGATCGGGTCCCGGACGCAGGCGCTGGACGGCCCTGGCCGGCATCGGCGTCGTCCTGCTGACCGAGCCGTGGCATGCCGGGACCGACCCCGTCGGTCTGGGCTTCGCGCTGGCCGCCGCGTCCTGCTGGGCGGCGTACATCCTGCTGACCCAACACGTCGGCAACCGGGTCACCGGTCTGAACGGACTGGCCGTGTCGATGCCCGTGGCGGGCCTGGTCGCCATGCTCGCCGCCGCCCCCACCGGGCTCGGCGACGTGACCTGGCAGCTGTTGCTGATCATGCTGGGGCTGGCCGTGCTGAGCGCCGTGCTGCCGTTCAGCCTGGAATTCCTCGCGTTGCGCCGACTGAGCGCCTCCGCCTTCGGGACGCTGATGAGCCTGGAACCGGCCATCGCGCTGCTGATGGGCCTGGTGGTGCTCGACCAGATCCCGGGCCCGATGCCCGCGGCCGGCGTCGTCTTCGTGGTCATCGCCGGCATCGCCGTCACCCGCACCGAGACCCGCGCGACCCCCGCCCCCGAGGACGGGCACCTCGATCCCGTCCCGCCGGGCGACCCGGCGCCCCCGGACGAGGGCCTGTCGGCGGCCGACCCCAACGACCTCGGGGCCGCGCCGGTTCGGTGAGACGAGACCGGGAAAGCCACGGCGGCACCCGTCGGCCGGGCCCGCATCGGCTCCCCACCCGCGCGGCGCACCCGACCGCGTCCCCGGCCCGACGCCACCTCCGCGGCCGCCCGGGCAACGCCGCTACGCGCGGGCCGTTCCGCGGGCTGCGGCCAGGCCGTCGACGAGATGTGTCAGAAGTCGATCGAACTCGGAACCCGTGACGCTGCGCTGGGACCGCGCGGATCCGACGCCCTCGGTCGGCGGCTCCACCCTCTCCCCCAAGGCCGGTGACCGCGACAACACCGCGCTGGAGGCCCGCGACGACGTGCTCACCTTCACCACGGCACCGCTGACCGAGCCGCTGGAGGTCTGCGGTCCCGTGTACGCGGACGTGCTCGCGGTCACCGGCACCGACCATGCCGACGTCTTCGCCCGGCTGTGCGACGTCGACGAACGCGGCCGGTCCACCAACGTATGCGACGGCATCCTGCGACTGTCCCCGGCCGGCAGCACACCGACCCGGGGCACTGTCGCCATGGGCTCGACCGGCCACCGCTTCCTTCCCGGGCATCGTGTCCGCCTGCAATTGAGCGGCGGAGCCCACCCGCGCTTCGCCCGCAACACCGGATCGGGCGAACCCGCGGACCGTGTCGTCCGCGTGCACCTCGTCGAGACGGGAAGACGCGGCGGGCCCGGTGGACCGTCACCGGCACCGCGGGATTCCCGCGGTGCCGGCGTTGCTCTTCTCGGCGAGATCGTGGCGGCGGCTGTCCCGGCCGACCGGCAACACGGTCCGTCGCGACATCGGCGGTGGGGTCAGAACGAGCCGCCGCCGTCTCCGCCGCCACCCCAGCCGCCCCCGCCGTCACCACCCCAACCGCCGAAACCGCCGTCACCGCCGCCGAAGCCACCGAATCCGCCGTCGCCCGCCCCGAACGCGCCCACGTCGGCGGCGTAGCCCATGTTCATGGACGCGCCGAGCGTGGTCCCGATCAGCAGGCCCGGCAGCAGCATGCCGCCGTACCAGCCGGCCGCCCACGGCCCGTACGCGGGGCCGGCCTCCCAGTAGGGGCGACGACCACCGGGGGCGTCCACCTCGCGAATCGCCGGGTCGAGACCGTCGTCCAGGCGGGCCGCGTCGGCCGCGCAGACCGGTACGTCCCGCTCGGCGCCGGCTGCCGGTGCCCATCGCATATCGCGCACGGACAGACCGTGCCGTGGGTCGAAGAAGCACGGCGGTCGGCGTTCCGGGAGCGGTGTGCCTCGGCGTCGGGCCTCCAGCGTCGCGAGGGCGAATCGTCCGTCGTCCAGGGCCTCGCTGACCGCGCGCACGTCCCCGGGTTCGCGGGCCGCCGCCATGGCCGACTTCGCCCGCTCGTAGGCGTCGAGGGCGTTCGTCCACTCGGCGCGCATGCCGTCGTCGGAGTCGGCCGCGCCCGGGTCGAAGGCGGCCCGTTCCAGCGTCTCACCGTATGCGGTGATGTCCTCGTCGACCACGGGCCGCACCTGCTCCAACTCCTGCCGTGCCTGCGCCGTCCGGCGGGTACGGCTGCGCCTGCGCACGAACAGGAGTACGCCGACCCCGGCGGCGATCACGACCGCGACCACCGCGAGGCCGGTCCACGACGAGCCGTCGCGTGCGGGCGCCGACCCCTGCTGTGCGTCGGCCACGGCTCCGTCGACGAAAGCGGTGAACAGCCCCGGTCCGTCACCCTGGTGCGCGGCGACCGCGTCGCTCTTGAGCGTGGCGAGCCGCGCCCGGGACATGACCGACGCATCGGCCGCGGCATCGAACGTACGGCCCACGGCGATCGCGTACACGCCGGGTCGGCCCACCTGTTCGCGCAGGCCCGACAGTACCGCCGCCCGCGAACCCGCCGTCGCGAGCGGCGAGTCGGCCGGTACCGCGACCACGAAGACCGGCTTGCCGGACGACCGGATCCTCGCCCGCAACGCATCGGCGGTATCGGCGGGCAGCACGTTCGTGGCCGCCGGAACGGTGTACACGGGATCGTCCCGAAGCGAGGCCGCGATCGTCCCGATGCCCCCACCGGATGCGGAATGCGCGGGCCCCGACGCGAAGGCCAGGATCACGACCACGAGAACCGCCCCAAGCCCGGCCATCCACGACGGCAACCACCCGCAACGAAATACACCTTTCGTCATATATTCAGGCTACTGCCACCACCCCAACCCGCCCGAGTCTCCACCGCGTCGAGAGCAGCCGGACCGCCCCGGAGGCAGTGAGATCGACCCGACGGCGACGTGGGGCGTGGACGAACTCGGCCGGCGACGCGGCCGGGGCCGAGACGACGGCAGACGTCCGCGCCGCGGGCACGGGAGACGGACGCGTAGCGCGCGGCGAGCGAGTACACGGGCACGACCCAACCACTCGTCCGCTCCCCTCGCTCGCGGCCCCGCACAGCATCGGCCCGAGCTCGGCTGATCCCTGGAGGACTCGGCCGGGACCGGATGACCCGAGGGCATCGGACCCCGGTCCGCTGCCCGATTCCGAAACCACCGGCCGACCCATCCGCCCGCGCCGCGGTCGAGGGGGTCAGCGCATCCGTCGGCGGACCTGCTTCACCTCGCGGTCGACGGCCCAGGCGTCGGCGACCGGCCCGAGGTGGCCGAGTTTGTCGGGGTTGCTCACCCCGCGGATGGCCTGGATCCGTCCGTCGAGAACCTCGATGAGCAGAGCCTGCAGGATCCGGCCGTCCCGGTCGCGGAGAATCGCGCCGGGTTGGCCGTTGACCTCGCGCGGCTCCAATGTCACGTCCACCCGGAGCAGCCACGGGAAGACCGTGCCCAGCAGCCGGGCCACATTCGCCGCGCCCAGAACGGTCCTGGCCAGCTGCGGAGCCCTGCCGCCACCGTCCCCGACCAGCTGCACATCGGCGGCCAACAGATTCTGCAGCCCGCCCACGTCGCCGTTCCTCAGCGCGTCGAAGAACCGCGTCGCCAGTTCCTGCCGCTCCCCTCGGTCGGCTTCGAACCGCGGCCGCCCGGCCTCCATATGCCGCCGCGCCCGCACCAGCAGCTGCCGGCATGCCGCCTCCGAACGCCCCACCGCCGCAGCGACGTCCGCGAACCCGAAGGCGAACACTTCCCGCAGCACGAACACCGCCCGCTCCAGCGGGCTCAGCCGCTCCAGCAGCAGGAGCGCCGCCATCGACACCGAGTCGGCCAGCTCCACCGATCGCGCCGGGTCCTGATACGGATCGTTCAGCAGCGGCTCGGGAAACCAGGGCCCGATGTACTCCTCGCGCCGCACCCGCGCGGAACGCAGCACGTCGATCGAGATCCGGGTGACCACCGCCGACAGGAAAGCCTTGGTCGACGTGGGCCGGGTCGCCGAACCGTCGAAGCGCAGCCACGTCTCCTGCACCGCGTCCTCGGCCTCACTCACGCTGCCCAGAATTCGGTAGGCGATCGAGAACAGCAGCGGCCGCAACTCCTCGAAGTCCTCGACCTTGCTCACGCCGACTTCCCTTCCCCGTGGCCCCCACCCGGTCGTACGCGCCGACGCGGGCGGCTTCCCGTGATCGGCAGGACCACCGGCGGGCCAGGGTAACGCCCCCGGCCCGGGGCCCGGGGGCCGCAGTGGCCCCCGGGCGCGTTTGCTCTGCCCAAGCCCGTGGCTTTCAGTGGAACTGCCCGGCTTCGTAGTTGCCGGCCGGCTGCCGGGTGATGACGTTCAGCCGGTTCACCGTGTTCATGAACGAGACCAGGACCACCAGGGCGGTGAGTTGCTCCTCGTCGTAATGCTTGGCGGCATCGGCCCACGCCTCGTCGGTGACCCCGCCGGCCGCGTCCGCGATCCGGGTCCCCTGCTCCGCCAATTCCAGCGCGGCGCGCTCGGCTTCGGTGAAGACCGTCGCCTCCCGCCACGCCGCCACCAGGTGGAGCCGCACCGGGGTCTCGCCGGCGGCCGCGGCCTCCTTACTGTGCATGTCGACGCAGACGGCGCAGCCGTTGATCTGGCTCACCCGAAGTGCCACCAGTTCCTGCGTCGCGGCGGGCAGCGGCAATTCCTTGATCGCCTTGCCCGTCGACATGAGGTACTTGAATGCCTTGCTGTCGACGGGGCCGGCGAAGTAGTTCAGTCGCGCGTCCATGGTGTGCTCCCTCGTGGTCGTCGGTGGCTACACCCCCTGAGACGAGGCAGCCCGACCCCCTGTGACATGGACGAATGTGACCCGCGTCTCCCGCCGCCGGCACGCTTCGATCGACGCCCGACGGTCACCGGCCGGTGCGCACGTCGTGGTCGAGGAACAGGCGGCGGCGGAGACAGGGAAGCCGGCACGGCATGGCGGCCCCACGCTCGCAGCCGACCGGGGCGCGCCCGCTCACCGACCCAGGTCGGCGGCGAAGGCCGTGAAGGACGGCGCCACGAAGCGCCACGCGCAGCGTGGGGGTTGGTCCGGAAGTCGCCACTCACGACACGGGGTCGCAGGGATCGCTGCGATAGTCGAGCGCCAGGCCACGTCGTCGCCGGATACGCGATTCACCGCGATCAAAACGGCCTGCTCGACATCCGACCAGGGCAGCGGAACAGCCGCCTCACGGCTGCTTCCCCGCACTTCGCACGCAACAGCTCCGGGGGCCTCGGAGTTGCTACGGCTCCGATAGGACGTAGACCCTCCACAACCACGGATCTTTTCCCGCTTCGTCCTCCATGGGCAAGGCTGCGGATGAAGTCCACCGCGAACGGGCGATTTCGCAGCGTAGGCTGCCGAAAGTGGGGCGACCGAATCCCGGAGCGGCCGACGCTCGGAGTTCGGCCGACGAAGATGTGGGCGGACATGATCGAGACGAATGGACGGACACCGCGCATGGAACCCGGCAAGACATCGCCCGAGGCCCTGATCGCGTCGCTCGACGACGTGAACGCCCGGCTCTTCGTACGGTTGCTCGGCCGCCCCGACGGCCACGACATGCTGTACCGCATCAGCGGAACGGTCCACAATCACGTGCCCGGTGACGTCCATGGCAAGGTCTTCCCGCACGGTCGCGCGCTGTTCGGTGTCGAGGGCTACAACATCCGCCGGCTGATCAATCCGCCGGGCACCCACGACCTGCACATGGTCTCGCGCGAAATCGTCTTCTACACCGACCCGAAGGACGGCACCGTCCTGACCGAGTGGACGAACCCGCTGGACGGACACACCCGCTCCCTCCCGCCGATCGCCAACGACCGCGTGCAACTGTCTTATCGCATCCGTGACGGCGCCCTGTACGCGGTGTTCGGCCCCGCCGAGGTACCGCTGGCCGCCTCCGTCGCCCCGCGGCAGGTCCATCGAAACCTGGTGTGGACCCTGGACGTGCCGCCCGTCTATCGCCTCGCCGACCGCTACGGCATCGACGACGACTTCGGCCTCGCGAACTCGACGTACACGTCATGGGAGTTGTTCGACTTCCTGGTGCACGAGGACGACGCCCGCGCGTACTCCGGTACGGATGCCGCCACTCGGCCGGCAGCGATGCCCGTCACCAACTGCTGGAGCCGGATCTGCCCGTACGTGCCGGCGATGGGCATCGCGGAAAGCGAGACGCCGGGCAACCTCGTCTACCACGCGCGCGCCTGGACGCTGGACGGCTTCGACGCGCTCGAACCGTGGCTGGCCGACCTCGTACGCGCACACCACCCGCTGTACACGAGCGCCCCCGACGCGCCCGGCACCGGACCCAACACCACTACCTGGACCGCGTTCCACGCCGACGAACTGGCCCCCCGCGGCCTCACCTGGCGCGAATGGCGCGACACGACCCACTGAGCCGCCCACGCACCCGCCCCACACCGCGCCCGGGCCGTTGCCGCGCATGAACTCCCGGGACGGGCCGGTGTCTTCACCCAGGCGCGTCGTGCCGCAGGGCCTCGACGAGGACCCCTCGTTCGTCCTGGGTGCGGGCTCCCGGGCCGGCCGGCCCGGTGCTCCGGCCGTGGCCTCGGCGGTCACAGGTCACGACGCGGTAGGACGCGGTCGGCCCGGGAACGACCGGCCGCCGGCTGTTGTGGTCGGTCCAGGAGCCGTGGACGAGAAGGAGCGGCTCGCCGTCGCCCGCGACTTCGTAGTACAGGTCGGCGTCACTCGGTTGTGCGTGCGGCATGCCGGTTCCCCTCGCTCGGGTGTCACGACGGTCCCGCCGTTCACTTCGTTCACGAACCGCCGTCGCGAACGTGACATTCCCGGGAGCGGCCCATGCTCCGCACGCGCGCATCCCGCGTCATCGACGGACCGAGTAGGCCACGTCGTAGGGCTCTCCGAGAACTTCTTCACCACTTTTCACTTCGGACGCAACCAACATGACGAAGGCGCGTCTATCTGATCGAGAGCTGCAACCGAAGGAATCGACAGCAATCAGCGGAATCCCGCGGAACCAGTAGCGACGGCAGCAACAGAGGAGCGGCGGGAAGCAGCAAGCGGGGCCGGGACACCGGCTCCGGCGGCACCCGGGACTCCAAGTTCGTTTTCTTTTCACCTTTTACTCAAGCAAGGGACGACTCCGTCATGCGCATGCCCGAAATAACCTCTTTCGCCCGCCGTTTCGCGGTCGGCACTCCGGTCGCCGTATTGGTCGCACTCGCCCTGCCCGCAGCCGCAGGCACCGCCCACGCGGCCGACGACCCGACTCCGACCCCTCCGTCCTCCTCCGCCGCACCGACGCCCGGCGACGGCAAGACCACGCCCACCACCAAGGCCCCCACTCCCACCAAGGCCCCCACTCCCACGAAGGCCGCCACTCCCACCAAGGCCGCCACTCCCAAGGAGGACGACCCGCACGTCGGCGAGCCCGGCTACAAGCCGTGGCTCCGGCTCGCCGCCGACGTACCGTCGACGGTCACCCGCGGCAAGACCTTCCAGAGCCGCCTGACGGTCACCAACACCACCAAGTACAACGACCGCGTATCGCCGCAGCTCGCGATCCTGCTCGACCTCACGGGCGAAAACGCGTACGCCAAGCCCGACGACGTCACGGTCGGTTTCAAGGTCCCCGGCAAGGCCATGCAAACGCTCGCCGTCACACAAGAGGGGCAAAGCCTGCACGTCGACTTCGACATTCCCGGCACCCTGCGGGTCGGTAAGTCGATCACGGTCGAGCTCTCCGTGACGATCAAGGCGTCGGTATCGACCCGGATCACCAACGGCAGCCTCAAGCCCTGGCTGGTGAGGGAAGTCGACCAGGACGTCGTCACCCACCCGTTCAAGATCGTCGCACCGACCGGGCCCGGTACCGACACGCCCACGTCGAAGACCACCAAGGACACCGCGGCGACCGACCCGCAGGTCACCGAATTGCCCAGGACCGGCAGCGCGACGGCCCTGCCGCTGACGGTCGCCGGCGGCGCGCTCGTGCTCCTCGGTGGCGGCGCGCTCGTGACCGTCCGCCGCCGCACCACCCGGTAAGCGCCGGTTGCTCGCGGCGCCGTCCCGCGCAGCGCACGTTCCCGAACGGTGAAGGGGCGCGGGGGGGGGGGGCCCCCCCCCCCCCCCCCCCGGGCGGGCCAAATAAAGGCCGGCGCCGCCGCGGCCCCGGCGGGGGCCCCCAGAGGGAGAGGCGGGGGGGGGGGGAGGGGGTGGTG
>NZ_JBEXCV010000069.1:0-42232 GCF_040605455.1 Embleya sp. NPDC005575
GCGGCCTCGGCCGCCCCGGACGGACAAGGCGTCGCACCGCCCGCGTGACGCAACCCGGCCCGGCGACCCCGCCCGCGGCCGACCGCATGCCGTCCACCGACGCCCGAAGTCCGCGTGCCCCGGGCGAGTCGGGCCCGTTTCGGCTACCTGTCGCCGAGTCGATACGTCAATCGACCGAGTGGCATCACCCGGTTGGTGGTTACTTCACGCCCTCTCGCGCGGTTGGGTCGGCATGAAGATCCTGCGGGCCCCGTTCGGGCCGTGGCCCACCGAGACGTTCGAGACCCCCGTCTACGAGGCGTTGGTCGCGGAGTGGCGCGACTCGGGCCGGGAGGTGCCGCAACTCGTGGACCGACCGCACGACCGCCGGGCCCGGCACGCGCGCCCGTCCCGCCCCGGGCCCCGGTCCGGCCGCCCCTGATCCCACGGGCCCACCCGCTTCGCGGCGGACCGCACGAGTGCGCCTGGCGGCGATCTGTGGTACGTCGAGATCCGCGACACGACACAACACCTGGTGGTGCAACGAGCACCCCGCCACTACATATATGCTCTGCGACGCAGCTGGTTCGCCGTTCCGAGTTCAGCGGAAAGGCGAAGCAAGAGGGAATCCGGTGTGAAGCCGGGACTGCCCCCGCAGCGGTGAGCGGGAACGAACGTCGTCATGGAGTGCCGAACGCCGAGAGGTATTCGGGAAGCGACGACCACTGGGAACTCCGCGGTCCGCCGAGCACACCGTGCCCGGCGGTGCCCCGGCATGCCCGCGAGTCCGAATACCTGCCGGCTGCCCGTGCCCTCGGGCACGGGGTCACTTGTACGTACGAGCTCGCGAGGAGAGAGCACGTGACCGTTGTGGACAGCGTGGGCACGACCCGGATGCGGATCGACGAAAGCCCCGAGGACCAACTGGCGACCCTGGTGCGCATCCAGGCGCGCGATCTGCCGGAGGTCGATCCGGATCGGGTCGTCCGCCGGGTCGTCGCGGGCCTGAACGAGGGCGCGGACAAGGGCGCGGCCGCCGACCTGGCGGTGCGTACCGCCGCCGAGCTGATCGCCGAGGAGCCCGCCTATTCGCGGCTCGCCGCGCGCCTGCTCGCCGGCCGGATCGCGGACGAGGCCTCGGAGGCCGGCGTCACCTCGTTCAGCGCCGGCATCGCGCTCGGTCGCCGGGAGGGCGTCATCGGCGCGGAGACCGCGGCGTTCGTCGCGAAGCACGCCGCCGAGTTGGACGCCGCCGTGGACGTCGAAGGCGACCGCCGGTTCGAGTACTTCGGCCTGCGCACGGTGTACGACCGCTACCTGCTGCGCCATCCGGTCTCGCGCAAGGTGGTCGAGACGCCGCAGCACTTCCTGCTGCGGGTCGCGTGCGGCCTGGCCCAGGAGCCCGGCGAGGCGATCGGCTTCTACCGGCTGATGTCCTCGCTCGCCTACCTGCCCAGTTCACCGACGCTGTTCAACTCCGGCACGGTGCACACCCAGATGTCCTCGTGCTACCTGCTCGACTCGCCCAAGGACGAGCTGGAGTCGATCTACGACATGTACGGGCGGATCGCCCGGCTGTCGAAGTTCGCCGGCGGCATCGGCGTGGCGTGGTCGCGGGTGCGTTCGCGCGGCTCGCTGATCCGGGGCACCAACGGGCACTCCAACGGCATCGTGCCGTGGCTCAAGACTCTCGACTCGTCCGTGGCCGCGGTCAACCAGGGCGGTCGGCGCAAGGGCGCGGCCTGCGTGTACCTGGAGACCTGGCACCCGGACATCCTGGAGTTCCTCGAACTGCGCGAGAACACCGGTGAGGACGCGCGTCGCGCGCACAACCTCAACCTGGCCAACTGGGTGCCGGACCTGTTCATGCGCCGGGTCCAGGAGGACGGCGTCTGGTCGCTGTTCGACCCGAACGAGCTGCCCGAACTGCCCGACCTGTGGGGCGCCGAGTTCGAGCGGGTCTACGAAGCCGCCGAGCGGGACGGCCGGTTCGTCCGGCAGTTGCCCGCGCGCGACCTGTACGCCCGGATGATGCGCACGCTCGCGCAGACCGGCAACGGCTGGATGACCTTCAAGGACGCCGCCAACCGCACCTGCAACCAGGCCGCGGAGCCGGGCAACGTGGTGCACCTGTCCAACCTGTGCACCGAGATCCTCGAGGTCACCAGCGACGGCGAGACCGCCGTGTGCAACCTCGGCTCGGTCAACCTCGGCGCGCACGTGATCGCCGGAGAGGGCATGGACTGGGACAAGCTGCGCGCGACGGTACGCACCGCAGTGGTCTTCCTGGACCGGGTGATCGACATCAACTACTACCCGACCGAGCAGGCCGCCGCGTCCAACCCGCGCTGGCGCCCGGTGGGCCTGGGTCTGATGGGCCTGCAGGACGTGTTCTTCACGCTCGGCTTGCCGTTCGACTCGATCGAGGCACGCGAGTTGTCCACGCTGATCTCCGAGGAGATCTACCTCACCGCGCTGGAGACCTCCTCGGCGCTCGCCGAAGTGCACGGCCCGCACCCGGCGTACGCCGAGACGCATGCCGCGCGCGGCCGGCTCCAGCCGGACCTGTGGGAGGGCGTGTACCCGTCCCAGACCAAGCGCTGGGACGCGCTGCGCACGCGGGTGGCCGAGCACGGCCTGCGCAACTCGCTGCTCGTGGCGATCGCGCCGACCGCGACCATCGCCTCGATCGCGGGCGCCTACGAGTGCATCGAGCCGCAGGTGTCGAACCTGTTCAAGCGCGAGACGTTGTCCGGCGAGTTCCTCCAGATCAACGCGTACCTGGTGCGCGAGCTCAAGGCCCGCGGCCTGTGGACCCCCCAGGTCCGCGACCGGATCAAGCGCGCCGAGGGCTCGGTCCAGGGCATCGCCGAACTCCCCGAGGACGTGCGCGAGTTGTACCGCACCGCGTGGGAACTGCCGCAGCGCGCGCTGATCGACCTGGCGGCGGCCCGCTCGCCGTACATCGACCAGTCGCAGTCACTGAACCTGTTCATGGCCGACCCGACCATCGGCAAGCTGTCCTCGATGTACCGCTACGCGTGGTCCACCGGCCTGAAGACCACGTACTACCTGCGCTCGCGCCCCGCGACGCGGATCCAGCAGGCGACCGTGCCCGCGCAGGCGTCTGCCGCGCCGGTCGAGGAGATCTCGGACGTCGCCGCCTCTGATGTCGACATCATTGCCTGCTCGCTGGAGAACCCCGAAGCATGTGAGGCGTGCACGTGAGCCTGCTCGATCCCGGAATGAACCTCACGCTGCGCCCGATGCAGTATCCGGACTTCTACGAGAAGTACCGCGCGGCGATCCGCAACACCTGGACGGTCGAAGAGGTCGACCTGCACAGCGACCTCGCCGACCTGGACAAGCTCAGCCCGGCGGAGCGCCACCTCGTGCAGCGCCTGGTCGCGTTCTTCGCGACCGGTGACACGATCGTGGCGAACAACCTGGTGCTGAACCTGTACCGGCACATCAACTCGCCCGAGGGCCGGTTGTACCTGTCGCGGCAACTCTTCGAAGAGGCCGTCCATGTGCAGTTCTACCTGACCCTGCTCGACACCTACATGCCCGACCACGAGGAGCGCGAGCAGGCGTTCGCCGCGGTCGAGCACATCCCCTCGATCCGGCGCAAGGCGGAGTTCTGCTTCCGCTGGATCGACTCGGCGATGGGCCTGGACCGGCTCGAATCGCGGGACGACCGGCGGCAGTTCCTGCTCAACCTGATCTGCTTCGCGGCGTGCATCGAGGGCCTGTTCTTCTACGGCGCCTTCGCGTACGTGTACTTCCTGCGCTCGCGCGGTCTGCTCAACGGCCTCGCCTCGGGAACCAACTGGGTCTTCCGCGACGAGTCCGCGCACATGGACTTCGCGTTCTCGGTGGTCGAGACGGTGCGGGCCGAGGAGCCCGACCTGTTCGACGACGAACTCGCCGCGGACGTCCGGCGCATGCTGGCCGAGGCGGTCGAGGCGGAGACGGCGTTCGCCGAGGACCTGCTCCAGGGCGGCGTGTCCGGGATGACGGTCGCGGACATGCGCTCCTACCTGGAGCACGTGGCCGACCGCCGGCTGGCCCAGCTGGGCATGGCGCCGGTCTACGGCTCGGCGAACCCGTTCGGCTTCATGGAGCTCCAGGACGTGCAGGAGCTCTCCAACTTCTTCGAGCGGCGGGTCTCCGCCTACCAGGTCGCGGTCACCGGCTCGGTGTCCTTCGACGAGGACTTCTGAGCCTGCGGCGTCGCGCTCGTCGAACCGCCGTGCCATCCCCTTTCCGGGACGGCACGGCGGTTTCGCGTTCTCGCGCGGTGCGGCCTGATCCGCGGCGGTGCGCGGATCGGCTCACGAGCGTTCGGCCGCCCGGCGGCGCAATGCCGTCGCGGTCGCCTCGTCGGCGGGGAGGAACGCCTCCAGGTGCAGTTCGGCCAGGGTGACGTCGGTGGCCGTCGCGAAGGACGTCAGCGTGGTCAGCAGGCGCAGCTCGCCCGAGCCGTCCGGGTCGCGAAGGCGCAGCGGGACGGCGAAGCCCAGGTGGTCGGGGCCGAGTTCGGCGTCCGGGACGTAGCCGCGCAGTTCCTCGATGAAGGCATCCAGCAGCGGGTCCGGGCTGCGCAGCGCCTGGGCGCGCATGTTCTCCAGCACGTGGTGGCCCCACGCGTTCAGGTTCTGCACGCGCGGCGCCATGCCCTCGGGATGCAGCATCAGCCGCAGCATGTTCATCGGGGCCCGGAGCAGTTCCGGGGACGCTCCTTCGGTCAGCACGTCGATCGCCGCGTTCGCGGCGACGATCTGCCCGTACGGGCGCAGCACCATCGCCGGGTAGGGCAGGTGGCCTTCGAGCACCGCACGCAGTGCGTCGTGTACCGGCCGCAACATCGGTGCGTCCAGGGCCGATTCGGGGAAGACCGGCGCGAATCCGGCGGTGTGCAGCAGCGCGTTGCGCTCGCGCAGGGACAGGCCGAGCGACTCGGCGAGTCGGATGATCATGGTCCGTCCGGGACGGGATCGGCCGCTCTCGATGAAGCTGAGATGCCGTTGGGAGGTCTCCGCACGGGCGGCGAGTTCGAGTTGGCTCAGCCGTCGGGCGGTGCGCCAGCGCCGCAACTCGGCGGGGAAGTCCGGGACATGGGTCCGGGTCGTCATCGTGCTCATGAGGCAGTTCTAGGCAATCGAGGGTATCGCCGGCAATTCCCTCGCGGGAATTGTCCGCCCCGGACGCCGGTCGCATGATCGTTCCCACGGCCCGCCGAACGGACGGGCCGACCAGTCGCGGAAGGCAATCCCATGAAGAGCTACCACCTGCGGCCCGGCGCCGGCATCGACGGCATCACGGTCCGTGAGCACGAGCAGCCGGAGCCGGGTGCCGGTCGGGTGCTGGTCCGGGTCCGGGCGACCTCGCTGAGTCTGCGCGAACTACTGGTCCTGGACGGCGGCTATCCGCTGCCGGTGCTGCCCGACACGATCCCGGGCTGCGCCGGGGTCGGCGAGGTGGTCGCGATCGGGGCGGACGTCACTCGGTTCCGGCCGGGCGACCGGGTGGCCGCGACCGTGTTCCCGGACTGGATCGATGGGCCGTTCGCGCTGGACTACGCCGCGCAGTTGGGCAGCTCACGCGACGGCGTGCTGACCGAGTTCGCGGTGGTCGGCGAGCAGGCGCTCGTACACATTCCCGAGCACCTGTCGTACGAGGAGGCCGCCGCTTTCCCGCTGACCGCGGTGACGGCGTGGAACGCGCTGACCGGGGGTCGGGCGCCGCTGCCCGGCGAGACGGTGCTGACGCTCGGTACCGGTGCGGTGTCGCTGTTCGCGGTGCAGTTCGCCAAGATGTTCGGTGCGCGGGTAATCACCACCACGTCGAGCCCGGACAAGGCGGCGCGGCTGCGTGCGCTGGGCGCGGACGAGGTGGTCGACTACCGCGAGCACCCGCGCTGGGGCGAGGAGGTACGCCGCGTGACCGGCGGACGCGGGGTCGACCGGGTCGTCGACGTCGCGGGCAACCTGACCCAGTCGCTCGCGGCGACCGCGCTCGGCGGCGAGATCGCCTTCGTCGGGCACTGGCTGGGTGCGGACGCCCCCGACGCGTCGCCCTCCGCGTCGGCGCTGTTCAACGCGGGCGCCGTGCTGCGTCCGCTCGCGGTGGGCAGTCGCGCGCAGTTCGAGGCGCTGAACCGCGCGGTGGAGGCCGCACGGCTGCGCCCGCTGATCCACCGCGAGTTCTCCTTCGACGAGGTTCCGGAGGCGCTGCGCTACTACCGCAAGGGCGGCTTCATGGGCAATGTCGTGATCGGCCACCCCTGAGCACGTACCTGCACCGCCCGGGAGCCACCCGGCCGGACACCCGTCGCCCCGTCCACCTGTGCCGGGACGGCCGTGCGCTCACTGCTCCCGCAGTGCCGCTCGGCCCACCTGGCGCAGGTGCGCGGCGCGGTTTCGCCGGCCTCCCTCCGCGCGCTCCAGCGTCAGCTCGGCCCGGCGGCCCCGCAGCGTGAGCGTCATCAGGTGGTTGCCGAACCACGGACCACCCAGTTTCGTCCACTCGACCGGCAGCGGGTTCAGCCGCGCGTGCCACGCCAGGGCGCGACCCAGTCGGGTCGCGACGCGGCCCCAGCCGAAGCGGAAGCCGATCCGGATCGCCGGCGGGACCGAATTGTGCACCGGCGAGCAGGTCAGCTGGTAGACCCGGGCCGACTCGTCCGGATCGTCCCCTGCCCGCGGCCCCTCCCCCGGGACGAGCCAATGCGCCTCGGCCGCGTACACGTGGTGCACGTCGCCCGACAACACGCACACGGTCGCCGGCACCGGCCCACCCGCGCGGGGTCCGTGCAGCGCGATTCGGCCGAGCAGCGCGGACAACGCCTCGAACGAGTGGCGAAACGCGGCCCAGTGCTCCAAGTCGCCCGCCCGCCGCAGCCACTCGCTCCACCCCGCGGCCCGAGGCCCCCGGGCGCCCGCGCACAGCGCCTCGTTCCACGACTCCAGGTCGTGAATGCCGTGCGGCAGCAGCCAGGGCAGCGAGGTACCGATCAGCAGGTGGTCGTATCCACCCTCGTCCGCCTGCTCGGTGATCCAGGCCAACTCGTCCGCGCCGATCATCGCCCGGCCGTCGCCGGTCAGCACCCGGCCGGCGCGCGAGTCGATCATCAGCAGTCTGGTTCGGCCGAAGTCACGTCGGAAACTCCACCGCGTGGTCGCCTTGCCGTCCGCCTCAGCGTCCGCGCGCAGTGCGAACTCGTGCAGCAGCGGCCCGACGTCCTCACCCGGCGGCGCCGCCCGGACGGCCGCGAGCAGTTCGTCGCGTGCCAGCGCGGCCGGGTCGAGGTTGCCCACGTGCTGGTAGATCCAGTACGACGCGAGCGCGCCCGCGATCCGCTCCGACCACCACTCGGTCGCCGCCATCTCGGTACGCCACGCATGCGAGGTGTTCCAGTCGTCGATCACGTCGTGGTCGTCGAAGATCATCGCGCTCGGCACGGTGGACAACAACCAGCGGATCTGCGGATCGGACCACGACTCGTGATAGAGCAGCGTGTACTCCTCGAAGTCGGCGATCTGCGGACCCGGCGCCTTGGTCAGGTCACGCCGGCGGGCGAGCCGGTTCTGCATCGCGCGTGAGGTCTCGTCCGCGTACACCTGATCGCCGAGCAACAGCAGCGCGTCCGGCAGCGGTTCGTCGGGCGAGCGCATCAGCCGACGGGCGAGCGTGTCCAGCGCGTCCGGGTCCATCCGGCGCTCCTCGCCCGCCTCGGTGGCCGGCGGACTCGACCACCGACAGGACCCGAACACCACGCGCAGGTCTCGTTCCTCCTCGTCCGAGGCGGTGCGCAGCACACTCGGCGGCCGGTTCGAGTGTTCCTCCGGCCAGCACACCCGCTCGTCCAACAACACCCGGTACTCCCGCGACCTGCCCGGGGTGAGCCCTTCGAGCACCACCAGCACGTAGTGATGCCCGAACACGTTCCAGGTGGCGGCCTCGGCCACGCCGTCCTCACACGCCACGGTCACCACACACGGCGCGTCGGTCTCCACCCACACAGTGGCACTCGTACGATCCACGTGCCGCAGCACGGGACCGAGCAGCAATTCGGCCATCTTCCTCGGCCCTCCCACCCTCGTCGACGCACTCCGTGGCAGGTGCCTGCCCGGCACCGCGGGCCCCAATACTCGCCCCGCCTGCGGACTCGCGGATACCGTATGCGGCTTCGCGGCCCGTGCGGTGCGCGGCGTCCGCGAGCCGTTACGGATCGCGACGTGCCCGAGCCGTTACGGTATGCGGCGTGCCGAGCCGTTCTCGAGCCGTACCGGAGGCCGTGTCGTGCCCGATCCGCCCAGTGCGTCGCCGAACCCGAGCGCCCGGCCGGTGTTCGATCGCCCGGTGTTCGATCGCCCGGTGTTCGATGCGCACCTGCACATCGTCGACCCGCGCTTCCCGCTCGTCGCCAACCACGGCTACCTGCCGCCGACCTTCACCGTCGCCGACTACCTCGCCCGGACCGCCCCCCTAGGCGTGACCGGTGGTGCCGTGGTGTCCGGCTCGTTCCAGGGCTTCGACCGGACGTATCTGCTCGACGCGCTGCGCCGGCTCGGTCCGGGCTTCGTCGGCGTGACCCAACTCCCGGCCGATGTCGCGGACCGCACGATCCTCGAGCTGGACGCCGCGGGCGTGCGCGCGGTCCGGTTCAACATCCGTCGAGGCGGCTCCGCGCGGATCGGGCAGTGGGATCGGCTCGCCCGACGCGTACACGACCTGGCCGAATGGCATGCCGAGCTGTACGTCGACGCCCGCGACCTGCCCGACCTGGTGCCCTCGCCGGCCACGCTCCCGAAGCTGAGCATCGATCACCTGGGTCTGTCCCGGGAGGGCTTGCCGCACCTGCTGCGACTGGTCGAGCGCGGGGTCTATGTCAAGGCCACGGGTTTCGGCCGAGTCGACCTGGACGTCCCCGCCGCGCTGCGGGCCGTGCTCGCCGTCGCCCCGCACGCGCTCGTGGCCGGCACCGACCTGCCCTCCACCCGCGCGCCCAGGCCGTTTCGCGACGCCGACCTCGACGTGATCGCCGAGGCGGCCGGCCCGGAGCTGGCCGGCGCCGTACTGCACGACAACGCGCGGGCCCTGTACGGCCCGCGCCGGGACGCGGCACCGGCGTCCGACTGACCCGAGCGACCCGCCGTCTCGGTCGCTCGTCGGGTGCGATCGGTCGCCGGGCTCGGTCGTGGTCGGGCTCAGTCGCCGGCGGCCAACGCCCGGACCGTGTCCATGTCGTCCGCCTCCGCCGCCGTCTTGTCCTCGCGGTAGCGCAGCACCCGGGCGAATCGCAGCGCCAGCCCGCCCGGATAGCGGGTACTGGTCTGCAATCCGTCGAAGGCGATCTCGACCACGAGTTCGGGCCGCACCCACACGGTCCAGTCGTCCCGGCGAACGGCCAACTCCTGCAATCGCTCGGTCTGCCACGCGAGCAGCTCGTCGGTGAGCCCCTTGAACGTCTTGCCGAGCATCACGAACCCGTGCCCGCCCGGATCCCGCGCGCCCAGGTGCAGGTTGCTCAGCGTCCCGCGGCGGCGCCCGTGGCCCCACTCGGCGGCCAGCACCACCAGGTCGAGGGTGTGCCGCGGTTTGACCTTGACCCACCCGGCGCCGCGCCGACCCGCCGTATAGGGGGTGTCCGACGACTTGACCACCACACCCTCGTGCCCATGCGCGACCGCGTCGGCGAAGAACGCGTCGGCTGCCGCGTCGTCCCCGGTGACCAAACGAGGCACCAACAGTTCGGCCGGTGCGAGCGCTTCGAGCGCGGCCCAGCGCTCGGCGCCCGGCCGGTCGATCAGGTCCGCACCGTCCACGTGCAACGCGTCGAACAGGTACACCGTCAACGGCGTGTCGGCCCGCAGCCGCGCGGCGTCGTGGGTGCCGGTCCGGGACGCGGTGATCTGGAACGGATGCGGCCGGCCGTCCGGGCGCAGCGCGATCGCCTCGCCGTCGAGCACCACGGCGCGCACCGGTAGCACGCGCACCGCCTCGACCAACTCCGGGACGCGCGTGGTGATGTCGTCCAGGCTGCGGGTGAACACCGCGACGTGGTCGCCGTCGCGGTGGATCTGCACCCGGATGCCGTCGATCTTCCACTCCAGCGCGACCCTGGCATCCGGGTCCTTGGCCCGCAGCTTGGTCAGCGCGGCGGGCACGTCCGGCGCGGAGGCGGCCAGCATCGGGCGCACCGGGTGGCCCACCTCCAGGGTGAAGGCGGCGAGCGCGGCCTCGCCGCCGGCGAGCGCCGCGGCGGCCACCGGGCCGGCGGCGCCGCGCAACATCAGTGCCCGCCGCACCGCCGTCACCGGTACCTCGGCGGCCCTCGCGACGGCGTCCGCCATCACCCCGTCCAGCGCGCCCTGCCGCACCTCGCCGACCAACAACCCGATCAGGAACCGCTGCTCGACCGCGGTGGCCCGGGCGAACAGGGCCTCGATCAGCGCCCGTCGAGCAGCCTGCGACCCGGCGCCGGTGGTGGTGCCGACCGCTTCCAGCGCGGTGTCGACCTCCAGCAGGGTCAGCGACGGCGTACCGGCCGGCTCCGGCAACGCGCGCAACGCGGCGGGCCCGACCCCGATCTGCCGCTGGGTGAGCGCGCCCGCCAGATAGGCCACCAGCACGGTCGCCTCCGCCGGATCCGCGCGCCGCAGACACCCGGCCACCAACTCCGCCTTCGCGGTCCGTCCATCCTCACTCGCGATCTCCCGCGACACGACAGCCACCTCATGAAACATCAGCGACCCCACGCCACGACTCCTCACGCCGAACACCTCCCCCAACCATCGCCCCACCCACCCCAACTCATGCCCCCAACCCCCATCCAGCCGAGCCACCCCGAAGCAAAAGCACACCGGGCAACACGGGCGGGGCCGGAGCAACGGGGCGAACGGGGCAGAGCGGGTCGGGGCGGGCACGGCGGGCACGGCGAGGCCGGCGGAGCAGGCCGACACGGCGGGCACGGCGGGCACGGCGGGACTGAGCGAACAGAGCACGGCACGGCGACGCGGGTGGAGCGCGGCGCGGTGGGCGGGGCGGCGCAGCGCGGGCAGGCAGGCAGGCAGCGACCGGTGGCGGATCTCCCGGCTGCCCACACGCGGGACGCGCAGCACGTTGCCAAGCGCAGCTCGCGCATGCCGCCACAACACGTTGCCGATCCTCAGCTCGCGCATGCGGACACAGCACGTTGCCGGGCCCCAACTCGCGCATACCGCCGCAGCTCGCGTGGGTCGGGGTCTTGACGGAGCTCGGGATCTCGGCTCCGAAGCGCCGATGGGCCGGGGCGCGGGGCAAGCCCCCGGGTCCCGGCCCAGCACGGCGATCGATGCGGCAAGCCGCGATCGGTTCGGCTACAGGATCGCGCCCGGGCGGTACTTCGCCGCCTCCGGATGCTTCGCGGCCACCGTCTCCACCCGCCGGACCACCTCGGCCACCTGGGCCGCCGCCGCGCCGGTGAAGGACAGCCGGTCGGCGAGCAGCGTGTCCAGCGCCGCACGGTCCAGCGGCAGCCGCTCGTCGGCGGCGAGCCGGTCGAGCAGTTCGTTGCGCTCGACGCCCTCGCGCAGCGCCAGCGCGGAGGCGACCGCGTGCTCCTTGATCACCTCGTGCGCGGCCTCGCGCCCCACACCGCCGCGGATCGCGGCCATCAGCACCTTGGTCGTGGCCAGGAACGGCAGGTAACGGTCCAGCTCGCGGGCGACCACGGCCGGGAACGCGCCGAACTCCTCCAGCACGGTCAGGAACGTCTCGATCAGGCCGTCGAACGCGAAGAACGCGTCCGGCAGCGCGACCCGACGCACCACCGAGCAGGACACATCGCCCTCGTTCCACTGATCGCCCGCGAGCTCGCCGACCATCGAGGCGTAGCCGCGCAGGATCACCGTGAAGCCGTTCACCCGCTCGCACGAGCGTGTGTTCATCTTGTGCGGCATCGCGGACGAGCCGACCTGGCCGGGTTGGAAGCCCTCGGTGACCAGCTCGTGCCCGGCCATCAGCCGGATCGTCTTGGCCAGCGACGACGGCGCACCGGCCAGCTGCACCAGCGCGGTGACCACGTCGTAGTCGAGCGAGCGCGGGTAGACCTGGCCGACCGAGACGAACGCGTGCTCGAAGCCCAGGTGCGCCGCGACGCGCCCCTCCAGCTCGGCCAGCTTGTCCTCGTCGCCACCGAGCAGGTCGAGCATGTCCTGTGCGGTGCCCACCGGACCCTTGATCCCGCGCAGCGGGTAACGGGTGATCAGGTCGTCGAGGCGGCTGTAGGCGACCAGCAGCTCGTCGGTCGCCGAGGCGAACCGCTTGCCCAGCGTGGTGGCCTGCGCGGCGACGTTGTGCGAACGGCCCGCCATGACCAGCTCGGCGTGTTGCGCGGACAGCTCGGCCAGCCGCACCAGCAGGGCCACCACCCGATCGCGGACCAGTTCCAGCGACGATCGAATCTGCAGCTGCTCGACGTTCTCGGTCAGGTCGCGCGAGGTCATGCCCTTGTGCACGTGCTCGTGGCCGGCGAGGGCGTTGAACTCCTCGATCCGGGCCTTGACGTCGTGCCGGGTGACCCGCTCGCGCTCGGCGATCGAGGCCAGGTCGACCTGGTCGATCACCCGCTCGTAGTCGGCGACCGCACCCTCGGGCACCTCGATGCCCAGGTCGGCCTGGGCACGCAGGACCGCGAGCCACAGTCGGCGCTCCAGCACCACCTTGTGCTCGGGGGACCACAGCGTGGCCAGTGCCGGGGAGGCGTAGCGGTTGGCCAAAACGTTCGGAATGCGGGGCTTGCGCACAGGCTGGGACGTCACGAGCGGCGAGTTTACCGAGCCGTGGCAGCCGCCCACGACGTACGTCCACGTTCGCGCCTCGCGGCGCCCGCACGCGGGGGCGTGGACCCGTCCGCGAGCGTGCTTTCGCCCCGTCCCCGATGCGGCCCTTAACGTACGTCCATGTTCGTCGCGCGCTCGCTGGTCCTGTTCGTACTCGCCGCCCTCGCCGAGATCGGCGGCGCGTGGCTGGTCTGGCAGTCCGTACGCGAGCATCGGCCGTGGTGGGTGGCCGGCCTCGGGGTGATCGCGCTGGGCGTGTACGGCTTCGTGGCCACCCTCCAGCCGGACGCGAACTTCGGCCGGATCCTGGCCGCGTACGGCGGTGTCTTCGTCGCGGGTTCACTCGCGTGGGGGATGGTCGTGGACGGTTTCCGCCCGGACCCCTGGGACCTCGCCGGGGCAACCGTCTGCCTGGCCGGCGTCGCCCTGATCATGTACGCGCCGCGGCGTTGACGCCGCGTCACAACCCGTGTCCCGCACCGCATGTGCCGACCGCCGCCGGGTAGACGCCGGCCATCGCGGGACGACGTTGGGGGCGGGCACATGGGCAGGTGGCAGGACGCACGAAACGCGCGCAGGGCACGAGCCGAGCGCGAGGAGCGGACTGCCCGTGCACTGCGCGGCGACGGCAGTCGCACGGCAGCGGACACCGAGCGGCCCGGTAGACCCGACGTGGCCGAGGAGCGAACCGGTAAGGTCCCGGGCCCGCGCGAGACCGACCGCCCGAGATCCGAGCATCCACCCACCGGGGCGGTGGACCTCGCCAAGCCCGAGCACGGCACCGAGGACACCGCCGAGGGCACCGCCGAGCGGGCGCCGGCCCCCGAGAATCTCCCCGAACGCCCCGGCGACCTGCCCAAGTCGTCGTGGTTCAAGGCCGCGTGGCGCACGATCCGGGAGTTCAAGGAGGACGACCTCAACATCTGGGCCGCCGCGCTCACCTATCAGAGCGTGCTGTCGATCTTCCCGGCACTGCTGGTCGTGGTCTCGCTGGTCGGCCTGGCCGGTCGCTCCGCCACCGACGCACTGACCGAGAACGTGCAGAGCGTGGCGCCCACCGAGACGCATCAGATCGTGATCAACGCGATTCAAAACCTCGAACACAGCCGGGGCACCGCCGGCCCGCTCGCGCTGGCCGGCCTGGGTCTGGCGCTGTGGTCGGCCTCGGGCTATGTCGCCGCCTTCATGCGCGCGTGCAACACGATCTACGACGTGCCCGAGGGCCGGCCGCTGTGGAAGACGGTGCCGACCCGGATCGCGGTCACCGTGGTGACCCTGCTCCTGCTGTCGATCTGCGCGATCGCGGTGGTGTTCACCGGCTCGCTGGCCAAACAGGCCGGACACGCGCTGGGGGTGGGCGAGGCGGGCGTGCTGCTGTGGGACTACGCGAAGTGGCCGGTGCTGATCGTGGTGGTCAACTTCCTGTTCGCGCTGCTGTACTGGGCCGCGCCGAACGCCAAACAGGGCTTTCGCTGGATCACTCCCGGCGGCATCCTCGCGGTGCTGCTGTGGGCCTTCTTCTCCGCCGCTTTCGCCTACTACGTGGCCAACTTCGGCACCTACAACAAGACCTACGGCACGCTCGCCGCGGTGATCGTGTTCCTGATCTGGCTGTGGTTGACCAACATGGCGATCCTGCTCGGCGCCGAGTACAACGCCGAGATCGAGCGGGCCCGGGCGATCGCCGGCGGCCACCCGCCGACCCTGGAGCCGTACGTCCGGATGCGCAACGCACCCAAACCCAAGGGTGCCTGGAAACGATGGTTCCGGTTCGGTCGCACACCCGAGGCGGAGCGGGCAACCGAGGAGTAGACAATCGAGGTCATGGACAAGATCCGGCCCGCGTACGAGGAACTGGGCGCCGAGGGCTTCTATGCCACCCACGGGGCGCAGTACCGCAACCCGCACGAGCCGCGTGTGCGGGCGGTACTGGCCCAGGCGTTGGCGGAGCCGGTGGCCGCCGAGCCGAAGCTCCTCGACAGTGTGCTCGACCTGGCCTGCGGCAGCGGCGAGGCCACTCTCGCGCTGCGTGAACTCGGTGCGCGCGAGATCTCGGGCATCGATCCGTACACGGGCGTCGCCTATCGCGAGCGGACCGGGACCGACGCCGAGGCGTTGCGCTTCGAGGAGATCGCGGCGGGCGCGTTGGCGGGCCGCACGTACTCGCTCGTGGTGTGCACGTACGCACTGCACCTGCTCGCCGAGTCCCGACTGCCCGCGCTGGCCTACGCGCTGACTGAGGTCACGTCCGCGTTCGTGGTGGTGACTCCGCACAAGCGTCCGGTGTTGCGGCCGGAGTGGGGGTGGCACCTGCGGCGGGAACTGGTCGTGGATCGGGCTCGGGCCCGGCTGTATCGGACTTCGCCCGAGCCCGTCGAGGCGACTGGGCCACGGTGACGCCGGCGCTGGCGATCACCACCAGCGCGATACCCGCGATCTGGATCGGCACGAGCGACTGATGCAGCACGAGGAATCCGGCGATCGCGGCCACGGCCGGTTCGAGGCTGGCCAGCAGCCCGAACATCGCGGGCGTCAGATGCTTCATCGCGAGCATCTCGAAGCTGTACGGCAACGCCGAGGACAGCAGCGCGACGCACGCGCCCAAGCCGAGCACCTTGGGCTCCAGGAGCGCGCTTCCGGCCGTGGCCACGCCGAACGGGGTGACCAGCACCGCGGCCACCGCGAAGCCGAGGGCCAGGCCCTCGACGCCGTCGAAGCGCTTGGAGATCTTCGAGGCGACCACGATGTAGCCCGCCCAGCAGGCCGCCGCCGCCATGACGAAGGCGACGCCGACCGGGTCCAGACCGCTGAAGCCGCCGCGACCCAGGAGCAGCACACCGACGGCCGCGAGCACGATCCATGTCATGTCGCGCAACCGGCGCGACAACACCACGGCCAGACCGAGCGGCCCGAGAAACTCCAGCGTGACCGCCGGGCCCAGCGGCAGCCGTTCTATCGCTTCGTAGAAGAACATGTTCATGCCCGCGAACATCACGCCCAGGCCGACCACCACGAGCCAGTCCGCACGGGTGCGCCCGCGCAGCCGCGGCCGGGCGAAGGCGAGCAGGATGCTCGCGGCCAGCACCAGCCGCAGCGTGACCGCGCCGGCGGGTCCCACGGACGGGAACAGCCGGGCCGCGAACGCCGCGCCGAACTGGATCGAGCACGCGCTCGCCAACACCAGCAACACCGAGCGCCCCTGTGCGCCCGGCAGCAGCCGGTCGACGAATGCGGGCAGCGCACGCGAGGTCGCATCGGGGGTGGCGCGGGAGGTCATTCCTCGACACTACGGACATCGTCAAGCCGGTTCAGACACCGGCCCCGGACGTCGCGGATTTGCGATCCCGGACCACCTTGCGCAGGGCCTCGGGCACCGGGCCCAGGCCGGCCTCCAGCTCCCGGATACGGCCCTTGGCGGCTCGGCGTTCCCGACCGCCGAGCACGACACGCAGTTCGCCCTCGTAGGCCAGCGCGGCCAGCGCCGCGTCCGTCGCCGGGACGCGTGCGACTGGCCGGCCCGGCTTGACCGCGTCCCACATCGCCTTGGTCGCGGCGGCGCGCAGTTGCGGTTGGCGCAGGAGCATCCGCCGGCCCGGGATGATGCCCAGGAACCGGTGCGACTCGAATCTGATCACCCGCTCGCGTTCGAGCCCGGCGCCGACCCGCCCGATGGCCTGCCGGTCGCCCTTCTTGATCCAGTGGCGCCATCGGTGGGGCCGTTCGCTCGCGGTGATCCTGCCCAGCAGCTCGGCCGCCAGGTCGCAGTCCGGAGCGGCGACACCCCGACGGGCGATCGCCGTAACCTTGCCTGCGTCGTCACGGATGAGGCCCTGCTCGTACAGGTCGTACAGGGCCGCGGCCTGGAGCGTTGCCCCCAGGTTGCTTCGGCTCAGCAGTCGTTGCCGCTCGGGACTGTAGGCGAGCAGAAACACTCGCCGGGCCAGGGACACGTTCACGTCGACCTCCTCGGCGCCAGGGCGTCGCGTCGTCTTCGGGCTTGTCGTCACGGCGCGGTACCGATGTCGCCGGCGTCGCCGTGGCCGCGGCCACGATTGCCGGCACCGCCAGGATCGTCTCGATCGCCACCGTCGCCTCCGCCGGGCTCGGTATCGGACTCGGTATCGGACTCGGACTCGGACTCGGTATCGGTATCGGATTCGGTATCGGATTCGGTATCGGATTCGGACTTGTGGGACTCGTCGGACGCGGGCCCGCCGGACCCGCCGGACACGGACTCGGCTCCGGGGGTCGCCTGACGGGCGGGGGCGGCCTTGGGGGGTCGGCCCCGGCGGGCCGGACGGCCGGCGTTGCCCGGCATCCGGCCCGCGTCGCCCAGGGAGCGCCGCAACAGGAACTCGATCTGCGCGTTGGTGCTGCGCAGTTCGTCGGCGGCCCACTTGGCGATCGCGTCGTGCACCGCCGGGTCCAGGCGAAGCAGGATCTTCTTGCGCTCGGTCACGAAGACCGACTATGCGTAGAGGGAACCGGTGTTGACCACCGGCTGGGTGGCCTGGTCGCTGCACAGCACCACGAGCAGGTTGCTGACCATCGCCGCGCGGCGGTCGTCGTCCAGCTCGACCAGGTCGCCCTCCTCCAGCCGGTTCAACGCGAGTTCGACCATGCCCACCGCGCCCTCGACGATCCGCTGCCGGGCCGCGACCACCGCGCCCGCCTGCTGGCGGCGCAACATCGCCTGGGCGATCTCCGGCGCGTAGGCCAGCCGGGTGATCCGCGACTCGACCACGCTGACCCCGGCCGAGGCGACCCGCGCACCGATCTCCGCGGAGAGCTTGCCGGTGATCTCGTCGGCGTTGTCACGCAGGGACATGCCGCCGTTGCCGTGGTCGTCGTACGGGTAGCTGTTGGCGATGTGCCGCACCGCGGTCTCGGTCTGTATCGCGACGAACTCCTCGAAGTCGTCCACCTCGAACTTGGCCTGTGCGGTGTCCTCGACCTGCCACACCACGACCGCGGCGATCTCGATCGGGTTGCCGTCGTTGTCGTTGACCTTGGCGGTCTGCGTCTCGTGGTTGCGGATGCGCGTGGAAACCTTGGTGCGGTCGGTGAACGGGTTCACCCAGCGCAGGCCGTCGCGGCGCAGCGTGCCCTTGTAGTGCCCGAAGAGCTGGAGCACTCGGGCTTCACCGGGGGCCACCGTGGTCAGACCGCAGAGCGCGAACAGCGCCGCGACGATGATCACGATGCCGGCGGTGACGGCCGCGACCTTTTGACCGTCGTGCAGCAGAGCGCCGAAGACGGTGAGCCCGACGCCGCCGGCGACGAAGAGCACGCCGACCGTGAGTGCGGGCAGACCGGAGACGCCGGTCACCACCTTTTCCCGGACCTGAGGGGCCGGCATTTCCACGATGGACTCGGGACCGAGGTCGCTCATGTGGTCACTCCTGCTCGATTTGGCTTGCCATCACCATCATAGCAAAGTGATATCACTTTATGCCAAGGGACAACCCTCTCTCCCACACGCCGCCCAGCCGGGCGCCGACCGGCGGGAGGCGCGGGCGCGTGAGCGGCCGACCCGAGGGGCACACGCGGCGCGGGCGCGAGTGGCGCGAGTGGCGCGGGCGGGCCGGACGTCCGGCCGGGCGGAGCGCGGGCGCGGGCACGGGCACGGTCGTGCCGGCATCCGCCTCGGTCTCTATGGCCAGGACGTACTCGACCCCGGCGGCGAGCAGGAACTCGTTCACCTCGACCGGGTCCGGGGC
This sequence comes from Embleya sp. NPDC005575, assembly GCF_040605455.1. Taxonomy (NCBI): domain Bacteria; kingdom Bacillati; phylum Actinomycetota; class Actinomycetes; order Kitasatosporales; family Streptomycetaceae; genus Embleya; species Embleya sp. NPDC005575. The sequence goes on from NZ_JBEXCV010000069.1 coordinate 18,527, forward strand.
CTCCAGAACGCGCAGTACGAAGAACGCGCGGGCCGGGTCGGGCCGGACAGCCGACCGAGCGCCTGCTCGATCGCGCCGCCGGCCGTGGGAACAGCCGCAGGACCCAGACCCACGGAAGCAAGCACCCGACGTCGCGCCGATCGGTTCAGGCGCATCGCGCCGCGCACGATGCGCAGCGGGACGCGGTCGGCATCGCTGATGCTTACGAGGCCGGGGCCGCGCCCCGAGTCGCGCCACCGACCCCGCAGCACCCGATCCGACCGTCAGCCGGCTCCGGCGAAACCCGACTCGTAGGCGGCGATCACCGCCTGGGTGCGGTCGCGGGCGCCCAACTTGCCCAGCAGTGCGCTCACATGGCTCTTGACCGTCTCGGTGCCCAGGAACAGTTCGGCGGCGATCTCGGCGTTGTTCAGCCCTCGGGCCATCGCCCGCAGCACGTCGGCCTCGCGGTCGGTCAGATTGGCCCGGGCCACCGCGTCACCGTGGGCCGCCTTCCCGTGGCGTTCGACCAACGCCCGCAACTTGGCCGGGAACAGCAGGGAATCTCCGGTGGCCAGCGCTCGCACCGCTCCGGTGATCTCGGCGGGGCGGGCTCGCTTGAGCAGGAAGCCGTGTGCCCCGACCCGCAGCGCCTCGTAGACGTATTCGTCGTTCTCGAAGGTGGTGATGATCAAAATCTTGGGCGGCTGATCGAGGTGCGCGAGCAGGTCCCGGGTGGCCTGGATCCCGTCCACGCGCGGCATGCGCACGTCCATCGCGACCACGTCCGGGCGCAGCGAGCGGACCAGCGAGAGCACGCCTGCGCCGTCGTCGGCCTCGCCCACGACCTCCAAGTCGGGCTGTGCGCCCAGGATGGCCCGCAGGCCCGCCCGGACCAGTTCGTCGTCGTCTACCAGCAGGATCCTGATCGTCACGACGCCCACCGTAGAGGCAAACGCACGTGCACCCGCCAGTAGCCGTCGTGCACACCGGCGGTGGCCTCGCCGCCAAGCAGCGCGGCCCGCTCGCGTATGCCCCGCAGTCCGCTGCCGCTGCCGGCGCCGACCACCCGCCGCTCCGCTCCCGCTGCGGGCGCGCTGCTCAGCACGGTCAGCTCGACGTCGTGGTCGTCCACCGCCACGGTCACATCGACTGGCACCGGGCCCGCGTGCCGCAGCACGTTGGTGAGCGACTCCTGCACGATCCGATAGCCCTCGCGCGAGATCACCGCCGGCACCGCGTCGACGGCGCCCGACACCCGCAGTGCGACCGAGGCCCCCGCGCCGCGTGTGCCATCGACCAGCACCTTGAGCTCGGGCAGGCCGGGGCGAGGTGCGGCCGGCTCCGGGGCGTCACGCAACAGCAGCAACATGCGTTCCAGGTCTTCCAGAGCTTGCCGGCCGGTCTCCTCGATCGCTTCGAGCGCCCGGTCCGCGAAGGCGGGATCGGTGTCCAGCAATTGCCGGGCGGCGCCGGCCTGAAGCACCGTCACCGACAGGGCATGGCCGATCGAGTCGTGCAATTCGCGGGCGAGCCGATTGTGTTCGAGCAGTTGCTCGGTCCGCCGCTCGGCTATCGCGAGGCGCTCGTTCGCGGACGGCCCGAGCAGCCTGGCGCCAAGCCGGGTGAGCACCCAACCCACGCCGGCCAGGTAGTAGAGCGCCCCGACGATGACGAGCACGCCCAGCGGGATCAGCCACCAATGCCCGACACCGCCCGCGAAGGTGAGCCCGTTGAACGTCACACCCATATCCGTGGCCGGCGACACGATCATCGCGATCCCCACGAACACCGACTGGCCCGTGAGCGCGAGGCCGACCCAGGCCAGGTCGACCCGCAACACGAGCCACAGCGCGGTACGCCATCGGTCCGCCCACCCCTGGGACCGGGTGACCACGATGTCGCTCTCGTCGCCGGGACGCAGCAGCAGCCGGGCCAGGAACCCCTCAAACCGGCGCGCCTCGGCGAGCAGCCCGAACGCGACCAGGATCGGAATCGGTACGACCAACAACGCGATCCCGTTGGCGACCCCGCCCTCCTCCTCCAGGCCCGGGTACACCAGAGCGACCGCGACGCCCAGTGCCAAGGCCGTGAACAGGTGGAAGGCCCGCGTGTAGGTGGAGGCCGTGACGAGCGGCCGGGTGAGGCGGGTGAGCGTGGTGCGAAGTGGCGCGATGCGGGACATGCCGCCATCCTGCCTGGTCGTCGTGCGCGCGACCTCCCCCGCCCGGGGGAGACCATCCCCACGGTTGGGGGATCCGGCGGAGGGTCCCGAAATCGCAGTCTTGAGGCACCGCAGCAACCGGGCGGCGCCCACTCCGAAGCAGCCGAGGGAGCACAGCAGATGATCCGCATCCGCAACCTGACGAAGCGTTATGGCGACGTTCTCGCGGTCGACGACCTCGACTTCGAGGTCGCCGCCGGCACGGTGACGGGCTTCCTCGGGCCCAACGGCGCGGGCAAGTCGACGACCCTGCGGATGGTGCTCGGTCTGGACCGGCCCACCGCCGGGGCCGCGACGATCGACGGCCGGGTCTACGGCGAACTGCACGAGCCGCTGCGTCATGTGGGAGCGCTGCTGGATGCGGGGGCTGTGCACCGGCGGCGCCGGGGCCGCGACCATCTGCTCTACCTCGCGCGGTCCAACCGCATACCGGACCCCCGGGTGGACGAGGTGCTCGACCGGGTCGGCCTGACCAACGCGGCTCGTCGTCGGGCCGGCACCTACTCGCTCGGGATGCGCCAGCGTCTGGGCATCGCCGCCGCGTTGTTGGGCGATCCGGGAGTGCTGATCTTCGACGAACCGGTCAACGGCCTCGATCCGGAGGGCATCCGGTGGATCCGCGACCTGATCCGGTCGCTGGCCGCCGAGGGCCGCACGGTGTTCCTGTCCAGTCATCTCATGAGCGAGATGGCGCTGACCGCCGACCACCTCGTGGTGATCGCCGGCGGGCGCCTGTTGGCCGACACCTCGCTGGCCGAGTTCGTCGGCGAGGGCGAGTCCTTGGAAGACGTCTATCTCCGGCTGACCGCCGGACACGAGCAGTTCGTGGGAGGTGGCCGCGCATGAGCACGGCAACGACACAGATGCGCGGCACGTTCCCGGCGGCGCTGCATGCCGAATGGACCAAGCTCCGCTCGGTGCCCTCGACCCGATGGTTGCCGGTGGTCGCGGTGGCGCTGACCGTGGGCGTCGGCATATTGGTCGACGCGTTCGTCGCCGAGGGCCAACGCCGCGAGGACGGCGCGGAATACGACCCCTTCACCCTCGTGCACTACGGCATCAACGTCGGCCAGATAGCGCTGGTGGCCTTCGCCGTGTTGGCCGTGGCGGGCGAGTACGGCAGCGGCACCATCCAGGCCTCGCTCGCGGCGGTGCCCGACCGCCGTGTGTTCGCGGCCGCGAAGTTGACCGTGATCACCGCGGTGGCGCTGGTCACCGGCATCGTCTCGAGTCTGGCCTGCACGTTGTCGGCCCGGGTGTTCATGCCCGACGGCGACATCTCGCTGACCACCACGGAGACCTGGCGTACGGCCTTCGGTCAAGCGGCCTACCTGCTGCTGTTGGCGGTGATCTGCGCCGGCGTCACCTTCGTGCTGCGCACGCCGATGGCCTCGATGGGCCTGCTGATACCGCTGATCCTGCTGGGCACCACCGCGCTCACCGCGATACCGGGCGTGCGCAAAGTGGCCAGGTTCCTGCCGGACCGGGCCGGGCAACGCATCATGCGGCTGCACGACTTCAACGCCAACGAACTCGATCCGTGGGCGGGCCTGGCGGTGATGGTGGTGTGGGCGATCGCCGCAGCGGCCACCGCGCTGATGGTGGTACGCCGGCGCGACGCCTGACACCGACGCGATCCTCCGGTTACCCAGGGTCACTTGTGGGCATTCCAGGGCGCATGTCCAGATGGCGGCGGCGCGAGACGGCGGCAGGGAAGCCCCTGCCGCCCACCCGGCGCAACACCGAGTTCCTGCTGCTCGTCTTCGCGGTCCTGGTCCCCGTCTTCGCCTACGCGAACGTCGGCCTGACCAAGGACGGCTCGGTTCCACCGGATACCGCAAAATACGGACTCGGGCTCGGCTTTCTCGTGCTGATCGCCCACATTCTGGTGCGCCGCTTCGCACCGTATGCCGACCCGGTGCTGCTGCCGATCGCCGCACTGCTCAACGGCCTGGGGCTGGTGCTGATCTACCGACTCGACCTGGAAACGCCGAAGGTGCAGGCCGCGCCCTCGCAACTGATGTGGTCGGCCATTGGAGTGATCCTGTTCGCGGTGGTGATGATCGCCGTGCGCGATCACCGCACCCTGGGCAAGTACGCATACCTCGCGGCTGCCGTGGCCCTGTTCCTGATGATCGTCCCCGTCTTCTTCCCGGCCATCAACGGCGCCAAGGTGTGGATCCGACTGGGCCCCTTCTCGCTACAGCCCGGCGAGTTCGCCAAAATCATCCTGGTCGTCTTCTTCGCGTCCTACCTCGCCACCACGCGCGAGACGCTGATGATGATCGGCCGTCGGTTCTGCGGCGTGAACCTGCCGCGCGGCCGCGACCTCGGGCCGGTCGTCGCGGTCTGGTTGGCCTCGGTCGGCATCCTGATCCTGGAGCGCGATCTGGGCACGTCCCTGCTCTACTTCGGCGCATTCGTGGTGATGCTCTACGTCGCAACCGCACGCATCAGCTGGATTCTGGTCGGCCTCATCCTAATCGCACTCGGCGCGTTCGTGGTCGGCTCCGCCGAACCCCACGTGCACAGCCGCGTGCAGAACTGGCTGGATCCGTTCGCGAGCATCCACGCGGGGCTCGGCCCGGGCCAACTGGCCCAGTCCCTGTTCTGTTTCGCGGCCGGCGGCCTGCTCGGCGCCGGCCTCGGTTTGGGGCACTCGATCCTGGTCGGCTTCGCCGCCAAGAGCGACTTCATCCTGGCCACCGTCGGCGAGGAGCTCGGACTGACCGGCATCGCCGCGCTGTTCGTGCTCTACGCGCTGCTGGTCGCGCGCGGCTTCCGGGCCGGCTTGACCGCGCCGGACGCGTTCGGCTCGCTGCTCGCCTACGGCCTCTCCGCCGTGCTGGCCATCCAGGTGTTCGTGGTCGCGGGCGGAGTGACCGCGCTGATCCCGCTCACCGGCATGACCATGCCCTTCCTCGCTCAGGGCGGCTCGTCCGTGGTCACCAACTGGGCACTGATCGCACTGCTGATGAAGGTCAGCGACCGGGGCCGCCGACCACCCGCGCCGATCGAGGAACCCAGCCCGCTGCCCGAGGAGGTGCACGCGTGATCATCACCGCCCGGCGAGCGGCCGGATTCTGTCTGCTGCTGCTTTTGGCGCTGCTCGGCAACGGCACCTGGCTCATGGCGCACAAGGCCGACGCCTACGACCACATGACGGGCAACCGCCGTCCGCAGATCGTGCGTTACCAGCAGGCACGCGGCGACATCCTGGTGGCCGACCGGCCGATCACCGGTTCGCCGCACACCGCCACATCCTCCGACCTGGCCTACGGCCGCAGCTACACCGACGGCCCGCTCTACGCCCCGGTCACCGGCTACGCATCCCAGCTCTACGGCGCCTCGCTGCTCGAAGGCGTCGAGGACGACCTCCTGGCGGGCACCGATCCGCGGCTGGGCGCATGGCCGGTAATCACCGCGATCACCCGCAGGCGCAGTCCCGCCGGCAACGTGGCCACCACGATCCTGCCCGCCGCCCAACAGGCCGCGTTCGCCGGCCTCGCGAGCACCGGCAACAAGGGCGCGGTGGCCGCGCTCGACCCCGCCACCGGCGCGATCCTGGCCCTGGTGAGCACGCCGTCCTACGACCCGGGCAGGCTGGCCGGTGCCAACAAGGCGACCCGGACCGCATGGACCACGCTGGACGCCGACCCCGACCGGCCGATGCTCAATCGCGCGCTGCGCGAGACCTATCCCCCGGGCTCCACTTTCAAGGTGGTCACGGCCGCGGCGGCGCTCGCCTCGGGCATGGTCGCCGATCCGGACAAGCCGACCGCTTCGCCCGATCCCTATCCGCTGCCCGAGTCGCGCACCCGACTCGGCAACGAGGTCTCCGGCTGCCGCGACGCGTCGCTGCGCTACGCGCTGGCTATGTCCTGCAACACTGTGTTCGCCAAGCTCGGGGTCGACATGGGCGCCGAGGTGATGCGCCGGCAGGCCAAAGCGTTCGGCTTCGACGATCCGAAGCTGCGGATCCCGATCGCGGTCACCGAGAGCGTGTTTCCGAGACATCCGGATCGCCCGCAGACCGCACTGTCCTCGATCGGCCAGTTCGACACCCGGGCCACCCCGCTCCAGATGGCGATGGTCGCCGCAGGCGTCGCCAACGACGGCGAGGTGATGCGGCCGTACCTGGTCGAGCGGCTCACCCGCAGCGACGGCAGCACCGTGCACACCACCGACCACGAGACCCTGGCCCGCGCGGTCTCCCCGCCGGTGGCACGCCGATTGCAGAAGATGATGGAGGACGTGGTCACCACCGGCACCGGCGGCAACGGGCGGATCGACGGCGCCGTCGTCGGCGGCAAGACCGGCACCGCCCAGCACGGCGAGAACAACCGGGCCGTGCCCTACGCCTGGTTCATCGCCTACGCGAAGGCCGGCGCCGACGCCAAACCTGCCGTGGCGGTCGCCGTCGTGGTCGAGGACGGCTCGGCCGACCGCGCCGACATCACCGGCGGCGGCCTCGCCGCCCCGATCGCCAAGGCCGTGATGTCCGCGGTGTTGGCCACTCGATGAGCACCCCGCCGGGGCCGCCTCGCCGCCGGCTCGCGCGCCCCGGTCAGCCCTTGCGCAGCCCGGCCAGCACCCGGTCGATGACCTGACCCACCTCACGCCGCGCGTTCGCGGGGTCGGCGGCACGCGCGGTGTACATGCTCGCCTCCGAGATCAGCGAAGCAAGCAGCCGGGCCAGCGGCGGCACCGGCAACTCGTCGATCTCGCCGTTGTCCATCGCCTGCCGCAACCAGGCGGCCAACAGCCCGTGTCCGTGCTCGTCCACGAGCGCGTCCCACGACCCGGGCCCGAGCACCGCCGGCCCGTCCACCAGCACGATCCGCTGAAAGTCCCCGGTCGTGCACACGTCCAGAAACGACTGGAATCCGTGCCGCAGCTGATCCCACGGTTCGCTGGGGTGGTCCTGGGCATGACGCATCTCGTGGGCGACCAGCACTTCGGCCGCCTCCGCCGCGACGTTCTGCATGACCGCGCGAAACAGATCGGCCTTGTCCTTGAAGTGGTGATACAGCGCACCCCGGGTCACCCGGGCCCGGGCCACGATCTCCTCGGTGCCGGTCTGCGCATAACCCTGGGTCGCGAACAGCTCGCGCGCCGCGGCCAGCAGAGCCGCACGCGTGTCCGCGACATGTTGTGCCCGACGCGTGACCGCCATACAACCCCCACGTGACGTACAGCCTGTATGTTTGAAGATGTTGTCATCATCGGGCACACCCGGGCAACGACGCCACGCCGAGTCGAGTTTCTGCGGACGCCGACGCCCCCGGGTTCGGGGATAGAGAGGATGCGACGGTCATGGGCCTGCCGCTGAACCTGGCTGTGAAAATCGGCACTCACCTGGTCAAGCAGAAGATCAAGCGGGTCGACAAGTTCGCGATGATCGTGGAGGTCGAGCCGCTTTTCGCTTGCAACCTCAAGTGCGGCGGGTGCGGCAAGATCCAGCAGCCGCACGATGTGTTGCGCAAGCGCATGTCGGTCGAGCAGGCCGTCGCAGCCGTGGAGGAATGCGGCGCGCCGATGGTGTCGCTGGCCGGCGGCGAGCCGTTGATGCACAAGCAGATCGACCGGATCGTCGAGGAACTGCTCAAGCGCAAGAAGTTCGTGATCATCTGCACCAACGCCGTGCTGCTGCCCAAGCACCTGCACAAGTTCAAGCCGAACAAGAACTTCGCGTGGATGGTGCACATCGACGGTCTGCGCGAGAAGCACGACCAGGCGGTGGACAAGGAAGGCGTCTTCGACGAGGCCGTGGCCGCGGTCAAGATGGCCAAGGCGGCCGGATTCCAGGTCTACACGAACAGCACGTTCTTCAACACGGACTCCCCCGAGAACATCGTCGACGTGCTCAACTTCCTCAACGACGACCTCAAGGTCGACCGGATCCAGATCTCCCCCGCCTACGCCTACGAAAAGGCCCCGGTGCAGAGCCGGTTCCTGGGCGTCGAGCAGACCCGGAAGCTGTTCGCCTCCGCCTTCGCCGGCGGCAACCGCAAGAAGTGGCGGCTCAACCACTCCGCGCTCTTCCTCGACTTCCTGGAGGGCAAGCGCGACTTCGAGTGCACGCCGTGGGCCATCCCGTCCTACTCGCTGCTCGGCTGGCAACAGCCCTGCTACCTGATGGGCGACGGCTACGTGCAGAGCTACCAGGAGTTGCTCACCGACACCGAGTGGGAGAACTACGGGCGCGACAAGGACCCGCGCTGCGACAACTGCATGGCGCACTGCGGCTACGAACCCACCGCCGTCCTGGCCACCATGGGCTCCCTCAAGGAAAGCCTCCGCGCGGTCGTCGCGGGCTGACCGCCCCGGGGTCGACGGACGATGCTCCGTCGACCCCCACGTCCCGATCCCGCCGCAGCCGGATCACCGGCCCGACAAAACCGCGACGGCGCAGTGGCGTCGGCGGAACGCGGTCACGGGTTGCGCTGGGTCAATCCGTAGAAGTTGCCCTCGTTGTCGCGGAAGGTGGCCCACCAGCCCCATTCCTGCTGAGCGGGCTTGTCCGGGAAGTCGATGCCCCTGGCGACCAGTTCCCGATAGGTGCTCTGGAGGTCGTCGCACGTGAACAACACGTTGTTGAGCGAGCCGACCTTCTCCATGTCGAAGCGGTGACTGAACAGGATCAGCGTGATGCTGTCGCCCGGGGCGCGGACCTCGATCCAGCGCGGGCTGCCGGCTTCGCCCATCGGCGTGTCCATGACCTCCTCGAAGCCCATCTTGTCGACCCAGAAGCGCTTCGCCGCGTCCTGGTCGCTGACGTTCAGTGAGACCTTTCCGACCTGCAACATGCGCACTCCCTCGGCAGGCGCCACCGGCCCTCGGCGGCATCACGACCGGTGTTCGACCGGCTCGCCGAACAGTGCCTCCTGACTCACCGTCGCAAACAGCGTGCCCGCAGCGTCGAAGATCCGGCCGTGCACCGTGCCGTGTGCGGCGTGCAGCGTGGTGCCCTCCTGGTCGTAGAGCCACCACCGGTCCGCGCGGAACGGGCGATGGAACCGAATCGAGTGATCCAGGCTGGCCCGGGGAATCCAGCGCCGGCCCAGGGCCGCGGCGTGCGGCAATACCAGCGTGTCCAGGATGCTCAGGTCGGTCGCGTAGGCGACGGCGCACGCGTGCAGCAGCGGGCGATCCGGCAGTTCGCCGTCGGCGCGGCACCACAGCGCGTTGTGTGGTGGTCGCGCGGTGGACGTCTCGTCGGCCCACGTGGGCGGCTCGACGAAGCGCAGGTCCACCGGGTTGCGCCGGACCAACTGCGGCCGGCGCAGCGGGCCGTTCAGCGCATCCAGCCGCTGCGCGAGCGTGGGCAGCGTCGTCGGGTCGGGCACGGCGGGTGCGCTCGGCGCGTGGTCGAACGGCGACTCGGCGCGGGTCACCCGGAAGGACGCGACCAGGTGTACGACGACCTTGTCCGCCTGGAGCACGTCGACCTGACGGTGGCTCAGCGTCCGGCCCTGAAGGGTCCGGGTGACCCGGTGGATCAGCGGCAGCGTGGAATCGGCCGGCCGCAGGAACGACGCGTGCAGCGAATGGGGTACCCGGTCGCCGTCGACGGTGGCCCCGGCGGCGGCAAGCGCCTGCGCGACCAACCAGCCGCCGAAGACTCGAAAGGCGTCCGGATCAGGGCTTTTCCCCTCGTATAGATCGGACTTGAGTCGAGTCGGCTCAACTTCATCGACAAATTGGGTGACGGCGCTGCTCATGACTGCTAGTACAGCAAGGAGAGCCGCGACATCGACAACGAGGGGCACGGTGGGCACGTGGCGTGGGGCGCGGTAAAGGTGCTGAGGGATCGCAACGCGGGGCTGTATCTGAGCGGAGTGGTGATCTCCAGCTTCGGCAGCAGCGCGATGTCTCTCGTGGCCGGGGTTTGGGCCAAGACGCTGACCGGGTCGGACAGCGTGGCGGCGTTGATGGCGCTCGGGGTGTTCGCACCGACCCTGTTCGGCCCGTTGCTCGGCGCGGCCGCGGACCGATGGCCCGCGAAACGACTGCTCCTGGCCGTCAACCTGGTGCTCGCCGCGCTGTTGACCCTCACCCTGACCGTGCGCTCGGACGATCAGGTGTGGATCCTGTTCGTGGTGATGTTCGGCTACGGCATCGGCTTCGTGCTCCTGGACGCCGCCGAGTCGACCGCGCTCACGGCCGGCGTCGCGCCGGGCATCCTGGGCGACCTGAATGGGATGCGGCTCAGCGCAGCCGAGGGAATGAAGCTGATTGCCCCCCTGGCGGGCGCGGGCCTGTTCGCGTGGTCCGGCGGGCACACCGTCGCGCTGTTGGACGCGGGAACGTTCGTCCTCGCCGCCGGTGTCTTCGCGCTGATGCGCTTCGATCAGCCGGTCCGGGCAAAGGCCGAGACCGGGTGGTGGGGGCAGGCCACGGCCGGCATGGGCTATCTGTGGGCGCATCGTCCCCTGCGCCGCCTGGTGCTCTCCGGCGGCCTGGCGATGCTGGTGTCCGGGATCAGCGGCGGTGCGATCTACGCCGTGGTGGACCAGGGACTCGGACGCCCGCCGGCGTTCGTGGGCGTGCTGTACACCGCGCAGGGCGCCGGGTCCGTGGCGGTCGGGCTGTGCGCGGGCACCCTGATCCGCCGGCTCGGCTCGCGCGGGTTCGCGGTGTCGGGCCTGGCGCTGTTCGCGATCGGGGTGGGGCTTCGGGTGGTCGAGTGGCTGCCGGTGGTCGTGGCCGGCAGCGTGGCGATCGGCTTCGGGCTGCCGGCGGTGCACGTGGCGACGATGACCGTGTTGCAGCGGGAGACGCCTGGGCACCTGGTGGGCCGGGTCGCGGCGACCGCGGGGACGATCATGTTCGCACCGACAGCGTTCGCCATCCTCGGCGTCGCGGGTCTGTTGACGGTGCTCGACTACCGGATCATCCTGCTCGGCACCGCGGCTCTGGGCGGCGCGGTCGCGCTGTACTGCGCGGCGGGTCGCGGCGAGCGCGGGCCGGACCGGGAGCCGACTCCGGCGCAGGGTGCGCAGGATTCGCGGCACGTGTGACGCACGCATGTCCTAGGTCGAAGGCGGCTTGCCACCTACGATGATCCGCATGTATGAACCGGCGGAAATCCCGGCTGAGCTGGTTGCCCTTCAGCGGGACCGCGACCACGCGGCCGACGTCGTCACGACGTTCGCGCGCGAGAACCCCGGGCGGCTGGACGCCGAACTGACCCGTCAGTGGTCGGCGGCGGTGCGAGCGGAACGCAACGCCATACACGCACTGCACGCGCATCCGATGATGGTGCTCGGACCTAACCGGTTCAAGATCATGCGCGCACTGCGCGCCGCCGCCAAGCTGACCTGACGACGGCCCGGTCCGAACAGGGGCAAGAGAGCGTCGGACCGGACCATCGAAGGACGTGGGTTACGCGGCCACACCAACAACCGGCGCGGGCACCGCGGACCGGTCCGCGTTCGGCTGCCGGCGTCGGGTGTTCGTGCTCACACCGACAGGCTTCGCTCGAACCGCATGCGGTCCGCGCCGGGACCGTCCAGATCCGCGACCGGGCCGTGCACGGTGAAGCCCATCGCCGTGTGATAGCGGATCGAACCGCTGTTGACCGGGCCGGTGATCGCGCGCACCAGCGTGCGCCCGTCCGCACGTGCGAGGGCGAAGAAGCGCTCGTACAACTCCCGCGCCGTCCCGGATCGACGCAGGTCGGGCCGGACGCCGGCGAAGTGGATGTACGCCTGGTCCGGGTGCGCGGGCGAGAGCAGCCCGATCAGGAAGCCGCCGAGCCCGGCGTCGTCCTCGGCGACCAGGCTGGTCGGATGGAAGTGGTCGAGGAACAGGCGGGGCAGCTTGCCGGTCATCGGCCGGCCCCACCAGGCGTCCAGGACCGCGACGATGGCGTCGTAGTCGTCGGCACGGGCGGTGCGGATCGGCGGTGCGGTCATGCGGTGGCACTCCCGGGGCAGAAGGTCCGACGGTAGTTCTGCGGCGTGGTGCCGCGACGGCGCAGGAAGTGGTGCCGCAGCGTCGCCGCGCTACCGAAGCCCGAGCGCTCGGCGACGGTGTCGATCGGCAGGTCGGTCTGCTCCAGCAGTTCCTGGGCGAGCAACACGCGCTGCGCGGTGAGCCATTCGTAGGGTGTGGTGCCGGTCTCCTGCTGGAACCGGCGGGCGAAGGTACGCGGCGACATCAGCGCGTGTTCGGCCATCTGATCGACCGTCACCTCCCGGGCCAGGCGCTCCTCCATCCACAGGAGGGTGGCCCGGAGCGGGCTGCCGGAGCGCTCGGGCAGCGGCCGGGCGATGTATTGCGCCTGGCCGCCCTCGCGGTGCGGCGGCACGACCATGCGGCGGGCGATCGCGTTGGCCACCCGGGTGCCGTCCTCCAGTCGCACCAGGTGCAGGCACGCGTCGATGCCGGCTGCGGTACCGGCGCTGGTGATCACCCGCCGGTCCTCGACGTAGAGCACGTCCGGTTCGACGACGGCCTTCGGATACAGGCGGGCGAGGCGGTCCGTGTACTTCCAGTGCGACGTGCAGCGCCGGCCGTCGAGCAGGCCTGCCCGGGCCAGCGTGAAGGCGCCCGTGCACACGCTCATGATCCACGCGCCCCTGGCCTCGGCCGCCCGCAGCGCGTCCAGCAGCAGCGGATCGGGCGCCACGTTCTCGTCGTGCTCGGCGGACGCGGGAATCGCGACCAGGTCCGCGTGCGCGACCCGGTCGAGGCCGTGCTCTGCGTACAGGTCGTAGCCGGCCTTGGCGCGGACCCGGCCGGGGGTGACCGCGCACACGGCGAAGTCGTAGACCGGGCAACCCTCCTCGCTCCGGTCGATGCCGAACACCTCGCACAGCACCCCGAGTTCGAAAGGCGCGACCCCGTCCTGAACGATCACGACCACATTGCGCAGCATGCGTCCAGCATGCCGGCAGGCCGGCCGAGATGGCAGGATATTGCGCACATCAGGCAGTCCTGCCACTCGATGTATGCGCAAGCATTTGGCAGTCTTGAGGCATGACAGTTCTGGCGGTTTTCCTGGTGATCACGATGATTCTCGGTGGCCTGTCGGCCCTGGGCCGATCGACCGACACGCGCGATCGGAACAAGACCCGGTCGTGGCACCACTGACCGGCACGCAGGCCCGAAGGCGCTTGGGGCAGAGCACGCTTCGGGTGAACGACCGCGCGCCCGACCCAGGGACATGGGCCGGGCGCGCGGTGTGTTCCGGATCGCACGGGAGTGCGGAACGGGCGGAGCGCTCTTTCGCGGAGCGGCGATCGGGCGGAGCGCTCGATCAGTTGCGGCGCTTGAGTGCCCGCCAGACGAAGAAGATGATGATCGCGACGACGATGATGCCGATGATCCCGAATATGAACTTGCCGGCCTTCTTGAAGAAGCCCTTCTTCTTTTTCTTGGCCTTCTTGGTCGGGTGGCTCTGCTGCGCCGCGGCCCGGTGCGACGCGGTTTGAGCCGAGGTGTCCGCGACCGTCTGCACGCCGGTCGAGGTGAGCGCGGTCGACCCCGCAGCGGACGAGACCTGGCGCACCTGCGCCTGAGCCGGCGCGGACGCGGCCTGCGCGGGCACAGCGGTCAGCACGGCCGCGAACACCGCGAGCAGGATCGGACCGGCGAGACGCCGGAGAAGACGATGAACCATCTGACAAGCCCCCATTTCAACCCGCGGAACGCACGCCTCGCGGTATCGCCATGGCCCCGTGGTGGGCCAATAGGCGCGCGAATCTACCCGACACGCCAGGGACCACGCGCCGGAAACGGTCAAGATTTGGTACCGAGCCGACCCATGCGACACGTGTCAACGACCATTCCGGTACGCTGACGATTCATCAGGTTGTGGCAGCCCGGTTGCCGGTGAGGGGTGACCGGGCTTCCCAATCGTTGCGCCCCGAGTAGCCGCTCCCGCTTGCCGGCCCTCGGCTGCCCCCAAGCGCGCCGAGAAGGCTCCGTGCACGTTTGCCGTCACCATCCGGGCCCCTTCGACGCACCCGCGTCCGGCCGCGCGTCGGGTGGGCCGCCGTGCCGTAAACCGCAGGACCCGCCCCGGTTGTGATCTTGCCCGCTTGGCGTCGTTACGGCCGTCGTGGGCCTCGATTCCTGTGCGGCGTTGGGATATCCCAGGGTGTCATGGCAGACAAGGTGCTTCTCGACTACGACGGACCCATCGCGACGATCACCAACAACAACCCGGACAAGCACAACGCGTTCGACGACGACATGGATCAGCTGCTGTGGCAGATCCTTGGCGAGTTGCGGCAGCGGCCCGAGGTTCGGGCGGTGATCTGGCGTGCGGAGGGCAAGTCCTTCTCCTCCGGGCGTGACGTGTCCTCGATCGGGGGCCACCGGATCGAGCTGACGCACCATCAGTTGATGACGCGCGGGCATCGCGGTGTCCAGCAGTTGTTCGAGTTGGACGCGCCGGTGCTGGTGGCCTGCCAGGGCTGGTCGATCGGCGCGTCCTTCCAGCGCGCGCTGTTGTGCGACATTCGGGTAGCCGCCGAGGGCGCTCGGTTCATGTTGCCGGAGACCACGCACGGGGTGATCCCGGACACCGGCGGCGTGGCTCGGCTGTACCAGATCTGCGGGCCCGGGGTGGCCGCCGACATGGTGCTCACCGGCCGCCCGATGCACGCCGCCGAGGCGTACGCGCACGGCATCGTCTCGCGCGTGGTGCCCACCGCCGAACTGGACGCCACGGTGCGCGAGATGGCCGAGCGGATCGCCGCCGCGCCGGCGGTGACCGTCAAGATGGCCCGGCGTGTACTCGGCCACCTCGCCGAACCCGCCGTGCGCACCTCGATGGCCGAGGAACTGATCGCCCAGACCTTCGTCAACAAGTCGGACGACTACGCCGAGTTCCGCGCCGCCCGCGCCGAACAGCGGCCCGCCCACTACACCGGGAGCTGACCCCCATGACCGAGGCATCCGACGGCATCATCGGCCTGCCCGAACCGCCCGCCCTGGGCGCCGGCGCGCTGCCGGCCGGGACCTACGCGGACCGTACGGTGTTCGTCACCGGCGGCGGCACCGGCCTGGGCAAGGCGATCGCGACCGAGTTCGCCCGACTGGGCGCGAACCTGGTGGTGGCCAGCCGCAAGGAGGACCACCTGGACGCGGCCCGCGAAGCGCTGACCGAGGTGGGCGCGAAGGTGTTCACCGTGGCCTGCGACATCCGCGAGCCCGCCGAGATCGCGGCGGCCTTCGACGCGGCCGTCGACGCGTTCGGGCTCCCGGACGTGCTGATCAACAACGCGGCGGCCAACTTCCCGGTGCCGGCCGAGGAGATGTCCCCCAACGCGTGGCGCACCGTCGTGGACATCACCCTCAACGGCACCTATTTCTGCGCGCGCGAGTTCGCCCGCCGACACCTGGCGGCCGGCACGCCCGGTTCGATCGTCAACATCGGCGCGTCCTACGCCTGGACCGGCGGCCCCGGCTTCGCCCACAGCGCGGCGGCCAAGGCGGGCGTGAAGAACATGGTCGAGACCCTGGCCGTCGAGTGGGGCCCGTACGGGATCCAGGTCAACGGCCTGGTCCCGGGTCTGTTCCCGCACGAGGACATGACCGCCGCCATCAAAGAAAACCTGGCCGGCAAGGACAACCCGGCCGGCATCCACGACAAGGACCCCTGCCAGCCCGCGATGCGCGTCGGCCGACCGCGCGAACTGGGTTGGGCCGCGACCTTCCTGGCCTCGCCCTATGCGCGTTTCATCTCCGGCCACACCCTGGTCGTGGACGGCGCCAACTGGCAGCGCCGCGGCCTGGTCAACCCGCCGGTGGTCACCGTGCGGCAGCAAATGGGCAAGGGCCCGTTCGAGCTGCCGTAGGCCCGCCCTGGTCGGCGCGCGGGCAAACCCCGGCGCTCCGGCTTCCGGCGCTTCCGGCGCTTCCGGCGCTTCCGGCGCTTCCGGCGCTTCCGGCAGGCAAATCGCCATATGGCATAAATCCGTAATATCTGTGCGAAAAAAGGGGCAATACGACGGTCGGGTCGGTCGCGATTTCCTGACGCGTCCGGCCCGATGTCACGTCCGTGCTCTTCGCCGCCCAGTGTCTCGGAGCCCCGCATGTCCGATCGGCGTCTGCCCTTCCGCGCCCGCAGACACGGTGTGAGCGAACCGCCCGAGCCGCCCGAGCGCTCGATGGACCCGCGTGCGGCGGACTCCCCGGAACCGCCGCCGGTCGAGCACAGCCTGATCGACGCGGCAATCTACGTGGACGGGGCACGGGTCGCCTCGCCGAGCACGCTCGCCGAGACCTACCGCGAACTGCACGCCCGACCCGGCGCGATGGCCTGGATCGGGCTCTACCGCCCATCCGAGAGCCAACTCCTTTCCGCCGCCGAGGAGTTCGACCTGCACGCGCTCGCCATCGAGGACGCGATCGTGGCCCACCAGCGGCCCAAGCTCGAACGCTACGGGGAGACGTTGTTCGTGGTGCTGCGCGCGGCCCGCTACCTCGACGACCTCGAGGAGGTCGACTTCGGCGAGCTGCACGTCTTCCTCGGCGCCAACTTCGTGGTCACCGTCCGCCACTCCGAGTCGCCCGACCTGCGCGCCGTCCGCCGCTGGGCCGAGGACCGGCCCGAACTCCTGCGCCAGGGTCCGGAAGCGGTGCTGTACGCGATCCTGGACAGCGTCGTGGACGCCTACGCCCCGGTCGTCGGCGGCCTGCAGAACGACATCGACGAGATCGAGGCGGAGGCATTCCTCGGCGCCCCGAACGTGTCCCGGCGGATCTACGAACTTTCCCGCGAAGTCATCGAGTTCCAGCGCGCGACCCGGCCGCTCCTGCTCATGCTCACCGACCTGTCCACCGGCTTCGACAAGTACCACGTGGACCAGGAGCTGCGCCGCTACCTGCGCGACGTCCAAGACCACGCGACGATCGCCGTGGAACGCGTGGCCGGCTTCCGACAATTGCTCGAAGGCATCATGCGCGTCAACGCGATCGTGGTGACCCAGGCCCAGAACGAGGAGATGAAGCAGCTCACCGCCGCCAGCAACGCGCAGAACGAGGAGGTCAAGAAGATCTCCGCGTACGCCGCCATCCTGTTCGCACCGACCCTGATCGGCACCGTGTACGGGATGAATTTCGACGACATGCCCGAACTGCACTGGACACTCGGCTACCCCTTCGCGGTCGGCCTGATGGTTTTGGTCTGCGTGGTCCTCTATCTCATCTTCAAACGCCGGAACTGGCTCTGAGCAAAACGCCGGAGCCAGGTACCTGTCGTGTTCTGTCAGGTATCCGGTCCAGGATCGTTTTCGCAGGAAGACGCACCCGAATCAGCACCGGAGGAGCACCACCATGGCGCACATTGTTCTCATTCCCGGCTATTGGCTCGGCGCATGGGCGTGGGACCGGGTCGCCGAACCGCTGCGGGCCGCCGGCCACGACGTGCTCGCGGTGACGCTGCCGGGCCTGGCGGACGAGGCCGCCGACGTCACCGGAATCGACCTCGCGGCGCAGACCGACGCCCTGGTCGAGGAGATCACCTCGCGCGGCCTCACCGACGTGGTCCTGGCCGCCCACTCCGGCGGCGCGTTCACCGCCTACGAGGCACTGGGTCGGATCCCGGACCGAATCGCCCGGATCGTCTATGTGGACTCCGGCCCGGTGTCCGAGGGGGTCTCGCTCCTGGACCTGACCGAGCCCGCCGAGCGGGCCCGGATCGAGGCCGAGGTGGCCGAGCGCGGCGACGGCCGATACACCTACCCGTGGGATCCGACACTGGCGGCCGAGATGCTCGACGGACTCACCCCCGCCGATCTCGAGACGCTGCGCACCCGCGCGGTGGCGCAGCCGTACGCGGTGGCGGCCAGTGGCGAGCAGGTCGGCGACCCGGCCCGGCTCAAGGTGCCCGCGCACATGATCACGTGCCTGTTCCCGGCCGAGCAGGTCGAGGCCATGATCGCGCAGAAACACCCGTTCATGGCCGAGTTCGCGCTGGCCGAGGACAGGAGCGTGCACGGCCTGCCGACCGGCCACTGGCCGATGTTCTCCCGCCCCGAGGAACTGGCCCGGTTGTTGTCGGACATCGCTGCTTGATTCATACGCGAAGCCGGCCGACCGGTATGCGGGGGTGGGCCCAGCCCCACCCCCGCGTGGGGTGCCTCCCCAGTGACCTGCTCGGTCGCTGCCCGACACACTGGTGCCACCAGCAGTGCACGGCACATCCACGGGAGGACCCCTATGAGCACGCTCACGCCGCAAAGCGCCGATCCGCCGGCGAGGGGTTGGCGGTTCGGTCGGGCGCTGTTGTCCGCCTGGCGTGGCTTCGTGCTGGTCTTCCTCTCCGTACCGACCCTCGCGCTGTTCATCACCTGCATCGTGTTCATGGCACTCGTACCGCTCGGCGTCGGCCTGCTGTTCTTCTTTCCGCTGGTACTGCTGCTGCGCGCCACCGCCAACCTGACCCGCACCGCGATGGACTCGTGGTCCGGCGTCCCGATCGCGATCCCCTACCGGCGGCTGCCGCAGGGCAAGGGCATAACCGGGTTGTGGCAGCGCACCCGGCAGACCGTCACCGAGGGGGCCACCTGGCGGGACCTGCTGTGGGCACTGTTGTACCTGCCGTCGAGCCTGCTGCTCGCGTGCTTCCCGATGATGCTGATCATGAACGGCCTGCACGGCGTGCTGATGCCCTTCCTGTGGGAGGTGGCCTACCGACACGTCGACCCGCAGTGGTACACGTTCATCAAGGTGGACAGCTCGCAACGGGCCGGTCTCGCGATGCCGTGGGGCCTGTTCCAGATGATCGCCGGCCTGGCCATGGCCCCCTGGTTCGCCCGGGTCAACGCGCTGTGGAACCGATCCCTGCTCGCCCCCACCAAGGAGGCCGAGTTGGCGCTGCGGGTCCAGCACCTGACCGAGAGCCGGACCGACGCCGTGGACGCCTCGGCGGCCGAACTGCGCCGGATCGAGCGCGACCTGCACGACGGCGCGCAGGCCCGCCTGGTCGCGATGGGCATGAACCTGGGCGCCGCGGAGGCGCTGCTGAGCACCGACCCGGAGGCGGCCCGCACGCTGCTCGCCGAGACCCGCGCCGCCTCCGCCAAGGCCCTGCACGAACTGCGCGACCTGGTCCGGGGCATCCACCCGCCGGTGCTCTCCGACCGCGGTCTGGGCGACGCGGTGCGCGCGGTGGCCCTGGAGAGCCCGCTCGACGTCAACGTCAACGTCACGCTGCCCGCCCGGCCCGAACTCCCGCTGGAATCCGCCGCCTACTTCGCGGTCACCGAGGTGCTCACCAACGCGGCCAAGCACTCCGGCGGACAGCACGTCGAGATCGATCTGACCTACGTGGACGGCAAGTTGCGGATCACCGTCACCGACGACGGCGTCGGCGGTGCCGACCTGATGAAGGGCACCGGTCTGCGCGGCATCGAACGGCGACTCGATACATTCGACGGAACGCTCGCCCTGCACTCCCCCGAGGGCGGCCCGACGACTGTGATCATGGAGTTGCCGTGCGACTTGTCCTCGCGGAAGACCTCGCCCTCCTGAGGGACGGGCTCGTCCGCCTGCTCCAGGCCCACGGCTTCGAGATCGTCGCCGCCGTGGACAACGGCCCGGAATTGCTCCGGGCCCTGGTGGAACACAAGCCGGACGTCGCGGTCGTCGACGTCCGGCTTCCGCCGACCTTCACCGACGAGGGCCTCCAAGCCGCCCTGGAGGCCCGTCGGCGTGTTCCGGGGCTGCCGATCCTGGTGCTGTCGCAGTACGTGGAGCAGTTGTACGCCCGCGAGTTGCTCGCGGACGGCACCGGTGCGGTCGGCTACCTGCTCAAGGACCGGGTGTTCGACACGGACGAGTTCGTGGACGCGGTCCGCCGGGTCGCGTCGGGGGGCACCGCGATGGACCCCGAGGTGATCTCGAAACTGCTCGCCCGCAACGTGCGGGACAAACCGTTGGCGCAGCTGACGCCGCGGGAGCGCGAGGTGCTGGAGTTGATGGCCGAGGGTTGTTCGAACGCGGCCATCGCGGGGCGGCTGTTCGTCTCGGAGGGTGCGGTGAGCAAGCACACCACGAACATCTTCGCGAAGTTGTCGATCAACACGTCGGACGAGACGAATCGGCGCGTGCTCGCGGTGCTGGCCTATCTCAACGGGAGCAACTGACACGGAGGCGACGGAGCCTCGATCAGGGAAATTCCGGACGAATGCGACCGGGTGAAGCCGTCGACCACACGGCGGTCGGGTGGGATCGCTCTCACCGCGGACGGCCGGGTTGGGCCACCGCGCGGATGCTCACGAACCGGTGGTCAGCCGCAACAACCGATCCCGTTCCTCCTCCACGATGCGCTGGGCGCGCAGCACGACGGCCTCGGGCACGCCGTCCGGCAGTTCTCCGAAATCGCGGAAGCGGCGGAGGTCGCGTGGACGAACGCCGGTGATGTCGTAGGCCTTCAACGCGGCGAGCGACACGGCGTAGTCGTCGAGTGTGCGAGGCATGGTCTCCTTCTCGCGCGCTGGGAGGTGCGATGCGGGCACCTCGGGCGAGCCGGCGTCGGCCGGATCAGGGCTGCTGTCGTACACGCTGCCCCCGTCTGATGTTGTCAACGTCATTGCGGCGGTGCAGGTTCCCGGTACCAATCTTCCGGACGGGAAGGCGTGGGTCGCTCCCCCGTACGGATGAACTTCGCGACGCCTTCCGCAGGAGGCGTTGCACTTGTGTACTCCCCTCGCCGCAGCGCACGGGTCGCACGCACTCGACGGAGGCTGATCACCACACGGTGTTCGAGGAAGCACAGATTGTCATGACGCGGGGCACAAAGCCAAGCATCTTTTGCTACCGGTTCGAATCCGACGCCTTTCGCACGCTTCCGCGCCCGGGCCCGGGGAACAAGCGCGCGCGATGATACGTTCGGCGTGGTAAGTGTTTTGACCCTGAATTACCCGTTGAGCAAGTCGAGCAAGGAGCGTGCGTGTCCGCCCAAGAGACGGACCCCCCTAGTACCGGTCCCTCCCGAGACTGTGATCGAAGCCGCGACGTCCGGGAGGCGGTCTCATGACCGCGGCTCTGGGCATAGCCGCGATCGTCGTGCTGACCCTCGGTACCGGTTTCTTCGTCGCCCAGGAGTTCGCCTACGTGGCGGCCGATCGGAGCCTGCTGCGCCGCCGTGCCGAATCCGGCGACAAGGCCGCTGCGCGGGCGATGACCGTGATGGGGCGACTTTCGTTCATGCTGTCCGGCGCCCAGCTGGGCATCACCGTGACGGCCCTGCTGGTCGGCTTCATCGCCGAACCCGCGCTCGCGGCGGTGATCTCCCCCCTCCTGGACCTGATCGCCGTCCCCGACGGCGTGGTCCCGGTGATCTCGCTGATCCTCGGCTTCGCGGTCGCCACCGCGATCCAGATGGTGCTCGGAGAGCTGGTCCCCAAGAACTGGGGCATCGCCGAACCCGAGCGGGTGGCGATCCTGCTCGGCCGACCCACGCTGGTCTACCTCAAGGTCGCCGGCCCGCTGATCCGCCTCTTCGACACGCTGGCCAACCGCATCGTGCGAGCGATCGGCATCGAGCCGGTCGAGGAGCTGCACGGCGGAGCCACCACCGAGGAACTCGCGCACATCGTCGACGAGGCCGGCCGGGACGGCGACCTCGACCCCGCCCTGTCCGGGATCCTGCGCCGCGCGATCGCCTTCGGCGACCTGACCGTGGACCAGGTGATGGTTCCGCGCCCGGACGTGGTCCGGGTGCGGGCCGAGACCACCGCCGCCGAGTTGATCGAGTTGGTCGCCGAGTGCGGCCACTCGCACTATCCGGTGGTCGGTGAGCGGGTGGACGACGTGCTGGGCGTGGTCGGCGTGGCCTGCCTCTTGGAGGTGGCGCCCGAGGACGCCGCGCACGTGACCGCCGGGTCGATCGCGCGCCCGGCGCTGCTCGTCCCGGACACCGCCGGGCTGGCCTCGCTGCTCGAACAGCTGCGGGCCGCCCACGAGGAGTTCGCGGTCGTGCTGGACGAGCACGGCGGCCTGGCTGGAATCGTCACCTACGAGGACGTGGCCGAGGAGCTGGTCGGCGAGATCGCCGACGAGAGCGACGACGAGGACCCCGTCGACACCGAGCCCGAGGACGGCTGGTGGCGGCTGGACGCGGGGCTGCGCGTGGACGAGACCGAGCGGATCGTCGGCGCGGAGCTGCCGGACGGCCCGTACGACACGCTCGGTGGCCTGGTCATCGCGCACCTGGGCCGACTGCCCGAGGTGGGCGACCGGATCAGGGTGCCCGACCCCGACGAGGTGCGTGCCGGGCGCGCGGCCGACGAGGACGACGAGCCGATCCGCTACACCGAGATCGAGGTGCTCGAGGTCGAGCGGCACGTGCCGGCGCTGGTCCGGATCCGGGTGCTGACCTCGGCTCCCGCGTTCCCCCGGAACGCTTCCGAATGGAGTGCCGAGGGGCGCTCCAAACGCAACACAGAGGTGACCGCATGACCCCGTCCCTGGCCTCCGGTGGTGGCCTGGGCTCGCTGGACCTCGGCCTGTGGCCGGCGCTGGCCGTCACGATCGCGCTGCTCGTGGGCAACGCGTTCTTCGTCGCCGCCGAGTTCGCGATGGTGGCCGCGCGCCGCCACCGCCTGGAGGCGCTGGTCGCCGAGCGCAAGCGTGGCGCGAAGTCGGCACTGGCCGGCGTGCGTGAGCTGTCGCTGATGCTGGCCGGTGCCCAACTCGGCATCACCATGTGTTCGCTGGGCCTGGGCATCGTCTCCGAGCCGGCCATCGCGACCATGCTCAACCCGCTGTTCGACGCGGTCGGCATGCCGGCCGCGGCGGGGCACGCGGTGGCGTTCACGATCGCGCTGGTGGTCGTGGTGATCCTGCACATGGTGCTGGGCGAGATGGCGCCCAAGTCGTGGGCGATCGCCGGCCCCGAGAAGGTCGCGCTCGTGCTCGCGCCGTCCTTCCGCGGCTACACCCGGGTGGTGCGGCCGCTGCTGCTGGCGATGAACGGGGTCAGCAACGCGATCCTGCGACTGGCCGGGGTCGACCCCAAGGACGAGTTGTCCCACCCCAAGGACGCCGAGGGGTTGCGCCGCCTGGTCGGTGAGTCCCGCCGGCTCGGCCTGATCGACGGCTCGTCGCACGACGTGCTCTCCGGCACGCTGCGCACGCACACCGAAGCGCTGGCCCGACTGGTCGTGCCGACCGCCGAGATCGACTCGGTGCCGGCCGACGCGGGGCCGGACGAGATCGTCGCGATGTCCCGGCGCAACGGCCGCAACCGGCTGCTGGTGCGGAGCGAGGACGGCACGCTGTTCGGCGTCGTGCACATCCGCAAGGTGCTTACGTCGCGCACCCAGAGCTCCGGCAACACCGCCGGCGAGCTGGCCACCTCGGTACTCACCCTGGGTGTGGACACCCCGATCCAGCGCGCCGTGGCCGCCCTCCAGGAACGCCGCGCGTCGCTGGCCCTGGTGCACGCCGCCGACGGCAGCCTGCTGGGGCTGGTCGGCCTCGACGACCTCCTCGGCAGCGTCCTGGGCGCGAGTGCGGCGTAACGCATGAGGCGCGAG
>NZ_JBEXCV010000070.1:0-42184 GCF_040605455.1 Embleya sp. NPDC005575
CCCAAACAAACCACCATTTGGTGTTGTATGTGGAGGGTTGGAATTATAATATTCTTCACCTGTGGGGGCGCCCCCCCCCTAACCACCCCCGGCCCCCCCACACGTGTGTTCGGTCGATTGTCGCGGCCGGTGCGCCCGACTCGGCGTTCGGCTGCGCGCGTCGCGGGCTGCCGCGGCGCCGCCCCCGCGTGTCCGCCGCCGCGGTGCCGGTCGGGAATATCACGCCAATGGTGATCACTTGGGGCCGTCATATGTACGCAACGTGTTCGAAACGGGGAAAGGTCAGGATGCAGGACAGGTAATGGAGGAGGTGTCGCGTGCTGTACCGACTGAGGGTGTCGCTGCCCGATCGGCCCGGATCGCTCGCGCGGGTCACGCAACTGCTGGGCGCGGCGGGCGCCGACGTGATGCAGATGACCGTGCTCGAACAGCTCGGCGGCCGTGCCGTCGACGAGTTCACGCTCTCCTGGGGCGGTGAGCGCGACATCGCCGCGCTGGTCGCCGCGATGGAACGCTCGGTGGGGGTCCGCGTCGAGGGCTGCTGGGCGGCCGGCGAGGTGCCCGGATCCGCGCCGGAGCTGGACGTGCTGGGGCAGGTGGCGCGCGATCCCGGCCGAGCAGTGGCCACGCTGATCGACGCGGCGCCCACGCTCTTTCACGCGGACTGGGCGGTCGCCACACGCGGCGGACGCGGACGGCAGCTGGTGCACCAGAGCTGGCGGGCCCCGGAGACGCCCGCGCTCCCCGCGCTGACCCCGATGCGTCCGCTGGCCTTCGCCTACGAGGGCGACGCGAGCGGCCACGGAGCGGCGGCCCCGATCGGCGCCTCGTGGTTGACCCTGTATGTGGTCCGCCACGAGGGCCCGGCCTTCCACCGCACCGAACTCGAACGCCTGGGCCGCATCGTCGACGTCGCCCTGGGCGTCCTCGGCGAACGCGGCGCAGCAAAGGCCGCAGGCGGCACGGTGTAAGGCGCTCGGGCCGGGCGGGACCGGGCCGGCTCGTTTGCGCGGCCACCGTGGGCGGCCCGGTCCCTGTTCGTGACGCACGTCCGCTCCGCGGCCGGGGTCACGTGGAGCACTCCGCGCTCGGGATGCCTGTCCGCGGCCGAAGCCTGATCCCACTCGACCGATGCTACGCAAAGCCAGTGGCTGGTCGGGCACCCGTCCGCTACGCGGCCACAGCCTGTCGTCCGCCAATGCGCTCGGTCGGCCCGTCCACTCCGTAGTCGATGTCCGGAGTTGCGCGCGAGGCAGGTCGAGTGGATTGGGTCCGGCCGCGGAGCGGACGTGCATCCCGACGCGGAGCGGGGGCGCGCCTGCGGACGAGCAACCGACGAACACCGAATGCGCGCGGCTTGGGGCCGGGCGGATTGGGGGAGTCCCACTTCCGGTGCCCCCATGTGTACTACTCCTGTGGTTTTGGGCAGTGCGAGATGGGAACCATTTGCTGCTATTCGGCGTGTAACGATCGGAACAACTATGATTGTGCAATTGTGCGCGTACTTCGGGCCATCGAGCCGAGCGCACATCGAGCGCGGGGGCCCGACGAAGGCGACGAAGACGTGCAGGACAAGGATGAGACGTCCCCGGCGGCCGAGGCCGGTTCGGGGGCGTCGGGTGGGGAGCCGGGGCCGGAGGGGCCCAGCCGCATAGAACGGCGCGTCCGTGATCGGCGGCGCCGTCGTCGTCGCATCGTGGCGTGGACCGCCGGCGGGCTCGTCACCGTGCTGCTTGCCGCAGGGGGCTTCGGGTGGTGGTTGTACGACCACCTCAACGGCAACATCCGGACCCAGGACTTCGCCGACCGGTTGACCGACCGGCCGCCGCCCACCGGCGGGATGAACGTGCTGCTCGTGGGGTCCGACTCGCGCGCCGGCGACAACTCTGCGTACGGCCGTGACGACGGCGGCACCCAGCGCTCGGACACCACGATCCTGCTGCATGTGCCCGAGGGGCGACAGACCGCGATTGCCGTCAGCTTCCCGCGTGACCTGATGGTCAACGTGCCCGCCTGTCGGACCACGGCGGGCGGAACCCAGCGCGCCTACTTCGGCCAGTTCAACAGCGCGATGGAGGTCGGCGGCGTGCCGTGTGTGGCGGCCACCGTGGAACGGCTCACCGGCGCGCGCATCGACCACCAGATCACCATCGACTTCACCGGCTTCAAGAAGGTCGTGGACGCGCTCGGCGGCGTGCCGATGTACATCGACCAGCCGATCAACGACAAGGCCGCGCACCTGCAACTGCCCGCCGGTGACGTCAACCTCGATGGCGAACAGGCCCTCGGGTTCGTGCGCGTGCGCAAGAGCATGGGCGACGGCAGCGACATCCAGCGCATCGCCCGTCAGCAGGAGTTTCTCAAGGCCCTGATCAAGAAGGTCCAGGACGAGAACCTGCTGACCAACCCGGCCAAGGCGTACAACGTGATGGACGCCGCGACCAAGGCGATCACCACCGACTCCGGGATCAACTCGCTGGTTAGTCTGTACGACTTCGCCAACGGCCTGCGCGGCATCCCGCTGGACCGGATCGAATTCACCACCACGCCGCTGACCGACTACGCGCCGGACCCGAACCGGGTCGCGCTCAAACAGCCCGACGCGGCCCGGCTGTTCACCCGGCTCCGCGACGGGGTGCCGGCGCCCACCCCCGCGGCGACCGTGACGGTCGTCCCGACGGCCGTCAGCCGGTAGCACGAATCAGGGCAGTGCGGGACGTTAACCGTCACCCGCCCGTGACCTCGGGTCGTTGAACTGTACGGTGCAGGGGTCCACCGACGACGCAGCGTCCCGGGCTCTCGGGGCAGACCCGGTAATGGGGCCGCCCGCGACGCTTTACGGTGGACTCGCGAGGGTGCTGGGTGCGGACCGAGGGGCTGGTGGCAGGGGCGCCATGACGGGTCGGGTTCTTCAGGTGGTGCAGGGCACTCGTTGGCGACGGCGCACGGGTGAGTACGCCTCGATCGGCGCCGCGGTGGGTGCCGCGGCGGCGGGCGACTCGATCCTGGTCGCGCCCGGGACGTACCGCGAGGACGTGTCGATCGCCGTCCCGGTGACGGTGGTCGGCTCGGACGGGCCGGGGACGGTGGTGCTGACCGCAGCCGACGGCGTCGCGCTGACGATCACGTCGGACGCGGCGATACACGGCCTGGTCGTCGAGGGTGGCGCCGGCGTGTTGTCGCCGGCCATCGTGATCGAGGGCTGCGCGCCGATACTGGAGGAGTGTGTGGTCCGGGCCGCCTCGGTGGTCGGCGTCGAACTGCGCGCGGGAGCCGACCCGATGGTGCGCCGCTGCCGGGTGAGCAACCCGCAGGGCGTGGGCATCGGGGTGACCGGCCGCTCGCGCGGCACCTTCGAGGACTGCGAGATCGGCGACACCGGGCGCGAGGGCTTCGACGTGCGCGAGGGCAGCGCGCCGATCCTGCGCCGCGGCCGGGTCCGCGACGCGTCCGGGCACGGGCTGCGGTTCACCGGCCCGGGGACCACCGGCAGCGTGCAGGGCTGCGAGATCCACGACGGCTCCGACGCGGAGCCCGCGGTGTTCGTCGGCGATCAGGCATCGCCGCACCTGACCGGCCTGCACATCCATGACGTGGGCGGCGGTGGCATCTGCGTCGCGGGCGGAGCCGCGCCGATCGTCGCCGACTCGCGGATCGAGCGGGTCGGCTGGGCGGGTATCTCGGTCGGCGGCCAGGGCAGCGCCGGATCGCTCTCGCGCACCGAGATCACCTCGGTCAAGGGCACCGGCGTCCAGGCCGACGATCTGGCCACGTTCTCCCTCGACGACTGCACGATCCGCGACGCCGAGGGCAACGGCGTCTCCGTCGATCGCGGCGCCAACCTGACTCTGGTCGGCTGTCGGCTGCGCGACATGGGTCGCAACGGTGTCGACGTGCACGGCCACTCCGAGGTCACGCTCAGCGGTTGCACGATCCGCAGCTTCGGCCGCAACGGCCTCTCGCTCGCCGACCACGGGGCCCGGGCGTCGGCGATCGACTGCGAGTTCCACGACTCCACCGGCGGCAAGCCGGCCGTGTGGGTGGCCGACGGCGCGGACGCGGCGCTGGGCGAATGTCGCATCCACGACGTGCTGGACGGGGTCAAGGTGGCCGGCTCCGGCACCGGCCTGTCCATGCACGATTGCGAGATCCACGACGTGGACGAGACCGGCATCGGCATCGGCGCGGGCGCGGTGGTCTCGGTCAAGTCCTGCAAGGTCCGCAAGGCCACCACCGGCGTGTGGTTCATGGAGTCGGACTGCGGCGGGATCATCGCCGACTGCACGATCGAGGACACCACCGACGGCGTTTCGGTCACCGGCGCGGCCGGTCCCACCGTGCGCCGGGTCCGGGTGGACCGGGCAACCGGCGAGGGCATCCGCATCTCCGGCGGCGGGCGCGGCGACTTCGAGGACTGCGAGGTGCTCGGCGGGCGCGGCTACGGCGTCAACGTGCGCGAGGGCTGCCACCCGGTGTTCACCCGCTGCACCACGCGCGACAACGCCAAGGGCGGCTTCGAATTCGCGGGCCCGGGCCCGGTGGCGGTCGAGTGCACGTCGCAGGGGGACGGGACGAGCGGCGCCGAGACACCGGGCGGCGGCGGGATTTTGGGTACGGCCGGCCCGGCTGCGGCGGCCGGCGCGCAGCCGCAGGGCGTGGCCAGGCTCACCGCCACGCTGCCGATCCCCGGCGCGCGCGACGGCGCGGCCGCCGACGGACCCGTCGCCGAGACGTCCGGGCGCACCGTGGACGAACTGCTCGCCGAGTTGGACGGCTTGGTCGGACTGGCCGGCGTCAAGGCCGAGGTGCGCAACCTGATCGACCTGATCTCGGTCGGCCGGCGGCGCGAGGAGGCCGGACTCAAGGCGCCCACACTGCGCCGGCACCTCGTCTTCACCGGCTCCCCGGGCACCGGCAAGACCACGGTCGCTCGGCTGTACGGCGAAATCGCCCAGGCACTCGGCGTGTTGCGGATGGGACACCTGGTCGAGGTCTCCCGGGTCGATCTGGTCGGCGAACACATCGGCTCGACCGCGCCGCGCACCAAGGAGGTCTTCGACCGGGCCCGCGGCGGGGTGTTGTTCATCGACGAGGCGTACAGCCTGGCTCCGCCGGATCCCTCGCGCGACTTCGGCCGGGAGGCGATCGACACGTTGGTGAAGATGATGGAGGACCACCGCGACGACGTCGTGGTGATCGTGGCCGGCTACACCGACGAGATGGAACGCTTCCTGGGCGCCAACCCCGGTTTCGGGTCCCGGTTCTCACGCACCATCACCTTCCAGGACTACTCGGCCGACGACTTGGTCGAGATCACCCGCAAGCAGGTGAGCGAGCACGAGTACGTGCTCACCGACGACGCGTGCGACGCGCTGCTCGGCTACTTCCGCCGGCTTCCGCGCGGGGCCGCGTTCGGCAACGCGCGCGAGGCGCGGCGTACGTTCGAGGCGATGATCGAGCGGCACGCGACCCGGTTGGCGCAGTTGCCGGGTGCGGGCATGGAGGAGTTGCGCACGCTGCATCCGGAGGATCTCCCCGAGTTGCGGTGAATCGGCCCGCGCCGGCGGGGTAACGGCCGGTGGGGCGGTCGCCCGCGCCGCGTTGTGGATGGTGCGCAAGGTTGTGGATGGTTTGCGATGGCGAAGGAGCCTCACGTGCCGGTCATGGGCATCGACATCGGCGGGACCGGGATCAAGGGCGCGCCGGTGGACACCGACGCCGGACGGCTGACCCTCGAGCGGGTGCGGCTGCTCACGCCCGAGCCGTCCGAGCCGCAGGCGGTGATCGGCGTGATCCGCGAGATGCTGGAGCAGTTCGCCGATACCGACGGCCCGGTCGGCATCACCTTCCCGGGCGTGGTTCGGGACGGCATCGTGCGCACCGCGGCGAACGTGGACAAGTCGTGGATCGACCTGGACGCCGACGCACTGTTCACCGCGACGCTGGGCCGGCCGGTCACGATGGTCAACGACGCGGACGCGGCCGGGGTGGCCGAGATGCGTTTCGGCGCGGGCGCGGGGCACGGCGGCACGGTGCTGATGCTGACCTTCGGCACCGGCATCGGCAGCGCGCTGTTCGTGGACGGCAGGCTGGTGCCCAACACCGAGCTGGGCCACCTGGAGCTGGACGGCCACGAGGCCGAGCACCGGGCCTCGGCGGTGGCCCGGGAGACACACGACCTGTCCTGGGAGAAGTGGGCCGGGCGGGTACAGGACTACCTGCGGCACGTGGAGATGCTCTTCTCTCCGTCGCTGATCGTCATCGGCGGCGGGATCAGCAAGAAGCCGGAAAAGTTCCTGCCGTACATCAAGGTCCGCGCCGACCTGGTGCCCGCGAAGCTGCACAACGACGCGGGCATCGTGGGGGCGGCGATGCTGGTGACCAGCCACTGACGCCGAGGTGTACGCGACGCCGGGCTCAGCGCGGATCGCCGTGGGTCTGCTCGCCGGCCAGGAAGGTGGCGAGCACGTCGAGGTCGGTGATCTCGCTCGGCGCGACCGGGTACGGATCGGCGGACGGCACCACCAGGTCGGCGTACTTGCCCGGGGAGATCGAGCCGGCGATGTCATCGGCGCAGAGCTGGTAGGCCGCGTCCGGGGTCTGCGCGCGGATTGCCTGAGCCACCGTCAGCCACCCCTCGGGGGGGTCGAGCGCCCTGCCCCCGGCGCGAGCGCCTGGTGGTCGCGACGGTGATGTTGTGCAGCGGGTTCTCCGGCGTGCTGGGCGGGTGCGGCGAGTGCGGTCTACGGGGCGGTGATGCCACCGATCGGGGATCCGGTCGATCTCGGCGCGAAGCACGCAGTACGCCGCCGTTGCGCTGCCCCTCGGGGGGCGGGCCGTCCCAGCAGGTCGCCTCGACGTCGATCACCACAAGCAGGTCCATCAGTCGTTTTGCCATGCCGGTCAGCACAACATCTCGGTCGGCGTGCTACCACTGGTTTTGTTCTGACGGTACGTCAGATGTTCGGTCCGTCCGTCCACGGAGGAGTTCGAAGTGGGTACGCACAAGACATCACCCGACACCGGCGTCGTGATCACCGGCGGCGCCTCGGGCATCGGGCGGGCCGCCGCTCGGGCGCTGGCGGCGACCGGCCGACCCGTCGCGCTGTGGGACATCGCGGCGAGCCCGGTCGAGGAGACGGCCAAGGAGATCGAGGCCGAGCACGGGGTGCCGGCGCTCGGCCTGACTCTGGACGTCACCGACACCGAGGCGTATCCGGCCGCGATCCACGCCTCGGCCGAGGCGATGGGCACGATCGGCGGTTTCGTGCACGCGGCGGGCATCGTCGACTCGGCCCCGATCACCGAGGTCACCGCCGAGAACTGGGACCGCGTCCTGGACGTCAACCTGCGCTCCTTCGCGTTGCTGGTCCAGGCGCTCACCCCGCACCTGCGCGAACATGCCGGCTCCGCGATCGTGGGCATCGCCTCGCTCAACGCGATCGTCGGCAATGCACTCAACCCGTCCTACTGTGCGTCCAAGTCGGGCATGCTCGGCCTGAACCGCTCGATCGCCGCCAAGCTCGCCGAGTACCACATCCGCAGCAACGTGGTCTGCCCCGGCTACATCGAGACCCCGGTGCTGGCCCGCTCCTTCGCCCGCCCCGGCACCCGCGAGCGCATGGAGAGCAGCTCGCCGCTGCGCCGGTTGGGCCGCCCGGAGGAAATCGCCGGCGCGGTCCGCTTCCTCCTCAGCGACGAGGCATCCTTCGTGACGGGCACCCACTTGATGGTGGACGGAGGTATGACGGAGACGGTCTGACCCAACCGTGTGGTGCGGCCCGGCGCGAGTCGGGTCGCACCACGGGAGTTCAGCTCAGCCGCAGAGTTTCGCCGTCAAACCGCGCGACCACTTCGAGATGACCACCCAGCGCCTCGATGTAGTTTTTGAGAGTTATCAGCGCACTGCGTTCGATGGCGCCGTTCTCCAGCTTGGAGACCGCATTTTGCGAGACACCGATCGCCGCCGCGACCTCGACCTGAGTCAGAGCCGCGCGATGCCGGAGTTCCGCAAGGCGGTAGGTTCGAGTCGGGTCGAAGACCACGGGGCCTCCCGGATTGACGCCTACTGGATACCACCTGTGAGCTATATAGCCTATAGGCTCTAGTGCGGGTTCAGTTCCACGACCGTGACCTCCGGGGGTGCGCCGACGCGGACCGGTGGGCCCCAGAAGCCGGCGCCTCTCGTGATGTAGAGCATCGTGTCGTCGACCCTGTGCAGGCCGGCGACGGCCGGCTGGTCGAGCTTGACCAGGAGTTGGACCGGGAACATCTGGCCGCCGTGGGTGTGGCCGGACAGCTGTACGTCGACGTCGTACTTGGCGGCGTCGTCCACCTGGACCGGCTGGTGGGCAAGCAGCACCACCGGGCGGGACGGGTCACGATTGCCCAGTGCCTTGGCGAAGTTGGGGCCGTCATGGTGGGACTTGCCGGTGACGTCGTTGACCCCGGCCAGGTCGAAGGCGGCGCCGCCGCGGGCGATCTCCAACCGGTCGTTGGCCAGCGTATGGACGTTCAGCTCGGCGAGTTCGGCGACCCAATCCGCCGCGCCGGACATGTAGTCGTGGTTGCCGGTGACGAAGAAGCTGCCGTACCGGCTGGTCAGCCGCCGCAACGGCTCCGCGTCGCCGCCCAGTTGCCCGGCCGTGCCGTCGGCCAGGTCGCCGACGATGGCGACCAGGTCCGGGTTGGTCCGATTGATCGTCTCCACCACCCGTGTGGTGTGCGCACGCCCGAGCAGCGGACCCAGGTGGATGTCACCGACCACCGCGATCCGGAAGCCGGCCAGCCGCGGGTCCAGCCGCGCCACCGGTATCCGCACCCGCACGGTGCGTGGCGCGCCCAGGGCCTGGGTCATCCCGTAGCCGACGGTGCCCAGCGAGGTGCCCGCGGCCAACAGCGCGACCGACCGGCTCAGCACCAGGCGGCGATCCGGACCCAAGGGCGTGCCCGAGGCGGCGGCCGGCGGCTCGGGGGCGGGCTCCCCGCGGTTCGCTTCCGAGCCGTCTGCGCCGACCGGCACCGCGACCGGCAGGTCGGCCGACGCAGGTTCGACCGCCCCACGCCGCCGCAGCGCCCGCAGCGCGAGCACCCGAGGCACTTCCAGTACCCCGAGCGCGAGCACCACGTACAACAGCAGGGCCATCCAGACGAAGCCCGGCCACGCGATCCACTCCGTGCCGCGCGGGCCGAACGCCTTGGGCAGGGCCAACGCACCCGCCATCGACAGTCCGAGCGCGACCACCACGCCCGCGCCGATCCGCCGCACGAGCCCCGACCGGGTGGTGTCGCGCACGAGTCGCCGCCACACGTAGAGGTGCACGCCGACCAGCAGCGCGAGCACGGCCACGGCCGCGACGATCACCAGGACAACGGTCAAGGCAGGACTCCCGGGTGAATGGATGTTCCCGGGAAGCGTGTCACGCCCGCGCCGGCATCGGCATCCGGCTCGCGGAGTATCCGGGCCTGCTCCCGTGAGCGCGATACGGCGCCATTCCGCCGTATCCCGACGCGGTAGCGACACCCGATGACGGCCTGATCACGCCGCGAATCGGCCCACTCGTGAAGCGAACGAAGCGAAGCGATGACATGTCGCTTCCCCGGCATGCCGATGCACGGCACCGACCGCCCCGGGTCGCCGATCTGCTCCGACGGCGGGTCCTATGCTCGGTGCCATGGTGCGTGTACGAACGTCGCTGGGTGGCCTGATCGGCGAGCAGTCGGACGGGGTCCGGATCTTTCGAGGGGTGCCCTTCGCCGCGCCGCCGCTGGGACCGGCCCGGTTTCGCGCGGCCGGGCCGCCGGCGGCCTGGGACGGGGATCGGGACGCCCGCGAGTTCGCCCGCGCGGCGCCGCAGCCGATGGGCCAGTACGGGGCCGCGCCGGTGGCCGTCGACGAGGACTGCCTGTACCTGAACATCCACGCGCCCGCCGAGCCCGGCCCGCATCCGGTGCTCGTGTGGGTGCACGGCGGCGGGTACACCAGCGGCGCGTCGTTCGAGGGCGTGTACGACGGCAGCGGATTCGCCCGGCGCGGCGTGCTGGTGGTCACGCTCGCCTACCGGCTCGGCGTACTGGGCCTGTTGCACCTGCGGCACCTGCTGGGTGACGAGTACGCCGCCTCCTCGACCAACGCGCTCCTGGACGTGGTCCAGGGGCTGCGCTGGGTGCGCGAGCACATCGGCGCGTTCGGCGGGGATCCCGGCCGGGTCACCCTCGGCGGGGTCTCGGCCGGCGCGAAGCTCACCGCCAACCTGCTCGCGCTGCCCGCCGCGCGCGGGCTCTTCCACCGGGCGATCGTGCAGAGCGGCGGGGCCCAGACGCTGCGTAGCGTGCCGGAGGCCGAGCAGGCCACCGGTGACGTGCTGGCCGCGCTCGAGATCACCCCGGACCGGGCGGCCGAGCTGATCGACGTTCCCGTGGCCGAGTTGCTCGACGCGCAGGCCGAGGCGATCGGGCGCGGCACGGCCCGGTTCGTGTTCCGACCGGTGGTGGATCCCGCCGGGCCGCTGCCGGTGGCCCCGCTGCAGGCCATCCGGGGCGACGTGCCGATCCTGCTCGGGTCGAACCAGGACGAGGAGGAGATGTTCGTGGTCACGGACGGTACGGGGGCACGCGAGCCCGGACCCGCCGACCTGGCCAACCTGCGCCGCCCGGACGCGCTCACCGAGTTGGTGCGCACGTACGCGGAGCTGTACCCGGAGCTGAACGGGCGCTCGCGGCGGATCCGACTGCTCACCGCCGAGTCCTACGGGATACCGACCGTCCGGCTCGCCGAGGCGCAGCTCGCGGCCGGCGGCACGGCGTACATGTACCGCTTCCGCTGGGCGCCCAAGGCGCATCCGCAACGACTCGGGTCGCCGCACGCGATCGACATCCCGTTCGTGTTCGGCACGCTGGACACGCCGCTCGGGCGCTGGTTGACCGGCGGTGTGCCGCCCGCCGCACGGGAGTTGTCCGGCCGGATCCAGCAGGCCTGGACCGCGTTCGTCAAGGGCGGCCCGCCGGTGGCCGACGGGCTGCCGGCGTGGCCCTTGTACGACCCGACCGAGCGGCACACGATGCTGCTCGACGTGCCGGCGACGGTGGTCGGGGATCCGGACCGGGAGGAGCGGCGGGTGTGGGACCACGCGATGTGAGCCCGGTCGGGGTGACCGCGCTCGCGGATCTGATGCCGTGGGGGACGGCCGGGATCGGCACGGGACGGGCGTGGGTGTACGCGCCCGAACGGGAGACGCTGCGTCGGCGCTGGGCCCGGTTGGCTGCCGCCGAGGACCGGAACGCCTTGTTGCAGCCGACTCGTTCGCGGACCCAGACGTCCCGGCCCGCGCCGCTGCCCGGGTGTGACGCGCCGACCGGGCCGCTGGCGCGTGAGGTCGGTGCGACGCCTCGGCTGGTGCGGGTCGCCCGGCGGCCGTTCGATCGGCAGTGGCTGATCGCGGACCACCGAGTGGTCGACTTCGCCCGGCCCGAGCTGTGGCGGGTGCGCGGGGACCGGCAGGTCTACCTGACGGAGCGTCAAGCCGGGGACCCCTGGCCGCTGTTGTGCAGTGCGCTGCTGCCGGATGCGGCCCACCACGGCGGTCGCGGCGGGCGGGTCGCGCCGCTGTACCGGGACCCGGCGGGCCGAGAGCCCAACCTGGCACCGGGGCTGGTCGAACTGCTCGCGGCCGGCCTCGGCGTCCCGGTCGTGGCCGAGGACCTGTTCGCCTGGATCGTGGCGGTGACGGTGGACCCGGCGCGAGTGCCGCTGACCGCCGACCCGCGGTTGTGGGCGGCGGGTGTCGAGCTCGGCCGCCGACTGATCGGCCTGTACACGTTCGGCGCGCGGTTCGGCCGCCCCGGCGACGGCAAACCCCGACTGCCGGGCGGACGCCGCCCGTTCGTCCGCGAACCGGTCCCGGCCCGGCCGGCCGGCGCGACCTACGACGAGGAGAGCCGTTCGCTGCTGCTGGGCATCGGCCGGATCGGCCCCGTCCCGCGCGAGGTGTGGGATCTGGGCATCCTCGAACCGTGGATCGCGGCCCGCACCGAGCCCCCGGGCGAGGGCCTGGAGCGGATCCGCGAGCGCACCTGGTCGACCGATCTGACCAGCGAACTGATCGACCTGCTCCACGTGTTGGGCCTGCTTGCCGACCTGGCCGAGGAGCAATCCGAACTCCGCACCCGGGCCGCCGCGGCCCCCGCCCTCGACCCCACCCCCCTGCTCCCGCCCGCCCCCGCGACCCGCCGCCCACCGACGGTTCTCGATATCACCGAGGAGGGCCCGGGCGGCCAGGCCGTCCTGGTCTGACCCCCGGGCCCGTTCGGCTTCAGCGAAAGAAGATCGACGTGTCGAGTACGGCGTCGAAGGGATCGGGCACGGGAATGCGGCCACCGAAGGGCACGGTGTGCCGCTCCTGGTATTTGCCGTCCGAGGGGGACGCGAAGAGGGTGACCTCTTGGCGGAGCGGGTCGATCAACAGGTAGAGCGGGATCGGACCGGAGGCGTACCCGAGCGGCTTGACCTCACGGTCGTCGTGTTGACTCTCGCGGCCGGCGGAGACCACCTCGACGACGAGGTGGACGACGTCGGCGGGGAGCTTCCAGTCGTCGAAGTCCCAGTTCGCGTCTTCGTCGAAGACGACCATGTCGGGGACGTATCCGTCGCCACCGACGCCCGGGAGCATGATGGTGACGGGGGACATCGGAACGTCCGTGCCTTCGGGAAGATTCGGTTCCAAAAACCTTGAGAACAGTCGACGCAGCAGCCCGCCGTGGCCGCTGACCGGGGTGGGTGACATCACGATGCGGCCTCCGATCAGCTCCACCCGGACGGTTTCCGGGGCCTCTATCGACTCGAAGAGGGCCGCGATACCGGAGTCGGTGGATCGGGGGGCGTTGCCCATGTCGATGCCTCCTGCGGACGACTACGAACACTGCCCACCATACTGATGCACGTGGATCATGTTCCCGATATGTGGCAATCCGGGAGGGCGTCCCGTCGTACGGGCGTGCCGGGCTCAGCTGGGCCTGGGGGTGTTCAGTTCCTTCGCGTTCTCGCCCATGATCATGGCTTTGGTTCGCTCGTCGAAGGGCTCGAGTTCGCTTTCGTAGTCCCTCGGGTTGGGGAGGCCCTCGATGTGGGGCCAGTCGGAGCCGAAGACGACGCGGCTGGGGCCCATCAGGTCGACCACCTCGATCAGGTCGTCCTCCCAGAACGGGTTGATCCAGACGTGCCGCTTGAAGGTCTCCACCGGGTCCTCGGGGAACAGGCCGGGGATCTTGCGGCCGACCGAGCGCAGCTTGCGGAACAGGTCGCCGAGGAACTCGGAGCCGTTCTCCACCGAGACCACCCGCACGTTCGGGAAGCGCTCGAAGAGGCGATCGAGGATCAGCGACGCGAGGAAGTCCACCACGCCCATCGCGCCCCGGCCCAACACCTCGACGAGCCGATACCGGCCCGCCAACACCTTCGCCACGGTGGCTCCCTGTGCACACGTTCCCTCGGGGACGACGATCGACCCGGGCCCGGTGGGGTGCGCGCCGCGCGCCCGAAGTTCGGTCCCTGCAAGGATGATTGCCGCCGAACGATCGCTCCCGCAGCGAGTTTCCCGAACGGGTGATCGGTGGCTTTGCGCCACGGGCAGCCCGGGCCCTCTCGTGTCCTCCCGTGTGGGTGACGGTTGTTGGGCCGAACGAGGGAACGGTGTGCGCGGCGACCGTCGGGGACGATGCCGGCGACCTAGCGTGGTCGGGTGAGCAGACACGGAACCCGCCTGGCAGCGTCGCTGGCGCTCGCGTTCGGCGCGGTTGCCGTCCCGGCCGGGGCCGCGGCGCCGCTCACCGGACCTGCGCCGGCGGTCGGCCGCAGCTCTGACCGGGTGCTCCGCCGGCCGATCCCGCCCCCGTTGCCGCCCTCGTCGTCGCTGCCGTCGAGTGGACCGCTCCGGCCCGACAGGCGGCTGCCCGGGACGGCCGCGATCCCCTCGGAGCTTTGTCCCCAAGCGACCCGCGCGACGGACCCGGACGGGGCGGCGCTGCCCGGCACCTCGCTCTTGCGTGATCGCACCCGCGCCCTCGGCGCCGCTCCGATGGGGATGGCCTGCCGGGGCCTGCCGGATGCCGGCCGCGGCGACAAGCCCGGCGCTGCGCCGAGGGTCTCGCCCGGCGTCGTGGCCCGACCCGAGATCGATCGGGCCGGCGTCGGACCGCACCGCCACCGGTCGGACGGACGCGCCCCGACAGCCCCCGGCAAGCCCCCGCGTAGACCCCAGCCTTCCGGCTCGCGCGACGACGCGGCCAAGGACCGCGGTGCCGCCGCCGCCAAGCGGGCGGTCCACGACGGGCCCGCGCTGATCGCCCGCAAAGCCATCACCGACCATGTCGCGAACACCGGCTCGGCCCCACTAGTGCCGCTGAGCCTGGCGGCCGGCGCGCTACTGTTCGTCGGCGCCCTGATGCTCGGCGCCGCCCGCCGCCGCCGCGGTCGCCCGCACCGCGACTGACCCCGACGCGACCGCCGAGCAGCTCCGGTCCACGCACACCCACGGAGCAACTCCCGCGCGCGCCGCCGTCCGCTCCCCTACCGCCCCAGACACTCCCGGACCGCGTTGATCAGGCAGAGTGCCCGTACGTCCGTGTGCAATGGGGACTGGCCGTTCGTTACATATGCGAAGGCCAAACCCGATGCCGGGTCGGCGAAGGCCAGTGGGCCGCCGCTGCCCGGGTGGCCGAAGGCGGCGGAGTCGGTGGAGACGGCGAAGAAGGCGGTTTCCGGCTTCATGAAACCGAGGCTGAAGGCGGTGTGTTCGCCGAGGATGCGGTCCGGGCCCTCGACCGCCGTGCGGGTCACCTCCGTGACGGTCGCGGGCGAGAGCAGTTGCACGCCGTCGAGCGTGCCGCCGCCGGCGAGCATCGCGTACACGCGGGCCAGCGCCCGAGCGTTGGTGACGCCGAGCCCGGAGGGCACCTCCCACGCGAGTACGTCCGGGTCGTGATCCGCGCCGGGAGCGGCGAGTTCGGGCAGTGCGAGCATCGCCCGACCGAGATCGGAGTCGAGGTCGAGCAGCGCCGGGTCCATCGGCACGAGCGTGGTCAGGTGCGCGAGTCGGGGCACCACCGTCGCGGGCAGGCCGATGTACGCATCCACGCCCAGCGGGCCGGCCACCTCCTCGGCCAGGAACGCGCCCACCGTGCGACCGTCCACCCGCCGGATCAGCTCGCTCGCGTAGAACCCCCAGGTCACCGCGTGATAGCCGTGCGCCGCACCGGGCTCCCACGCGGGCCGCTGAGCGGCCAACGCATCCGCCAGCGCATCCGGCATGGCCACCTGGGCGAGCGTGATCGGCTCGTCCAGGAACGGCAACCCGGCCTGGTGCGAGAGCAGTTGGGACACCGTCACGTCGCGCTTGCCGGCCGCCGCGAACTCGGGCCAATAGCGGCACACCGGCAGCGCGGGGTCGAGCAACCCCCGGTCGATCAGGACCGCCAGGCAGGTCGCGACCAGGCCCTTGGTGACCGACCAGACCACCTGTACGGTGTCCGGCTCCCAGCTGCGGCCCGCGTCCGGTTCGGCCAGTCCGCCCCACAGGTCCACCACGGGTGCTCCGTGCAGGTGGACCGCGAGCGCGGCGCCCACCTCGCCGTGGAGGGCGAAGTTCTCCTCGAAAGCGGCCTGTACGGGCGCGAATCCGGGCGCGACGAAACCGTCGACGTGCATGGCGTGGTCCTTTCGCGAGCGCTCGAAGTACGCCACCGGCGCCGATGCGGTCGGCGGCCGTCGCCTCGTCAGTTCCGGGGGGTGACGCCTTCCAGTACGAGCGCCGTGAATTGGGCTTCCAGTTCGGGCAGGGTGCGGTCGACGCCGGACTTCCATCCGGCGGTCAGCCACAACGGATAGGCGAGATAGCGGTAGACCAGCTCCGGGTCCAGGTCGGCACGGAACTCCCCGGACTCGATCCCCTCCTGGAGGGTGTTCAGCCACAGGTCGCGGACGCGCATACCGTCCATCGCCAGATGCGCGAAGCGCGGCAGCGTGGCCAGGTACGCGTAGTCCCGGACGTACATCGTGGCCGCGTCGGGGTGGTGCTCGATGGTGCGGAACGCGGCGTGCACGAGGCCGCGCAGCCGGTCGCTCGACGTTTGCGCATCTGCGAACGCCTCGTCGTACCAGATGGACAGGTCGCGCATCGCGGCGGACAGGATCTCGTCGACCAAGTCCTCTTTGGAACCGAACCAGTGATAGATGCTGCCCGCGAGGATTCCCGACGCGTCGGCTATCTCACGGACGGTCGACGCGACAACGCCCTTGCGGGCGAACAACGTTGCGGCCTCGGACAGGATCACCTCCCGGCGCGGAAGTGCTTCGGGTTCCGTCTTCCTGCGTGCCATGAGCGCCCGTTCTCGGTCCGGCGGGTGGATGAGGCTGCGTTGGTGCTGTGCAGCCTAACCGCAGGTGGAGCGGTTGCCGTTGATCTGTGGGGGATTGCCTTCAGGGAGAACCTAGGGAAGAACCTGACTGCCTATCTAACATTTGTTAGATTGTGCTGAACCTTCTACGCCAGTTTCCGAATCGCTGTCAAGGCCCTTGCCAGCAAAGGGTGTTGCGGTCTAGCTTGAGCCGCATCCGGGACTCCGTGGGGGATGGCCGGGCGGGGAGACGACGCGAGAGGCGTTGGCTCCCATGGCTCGTTCGACGACACGCACGGCGCATGCCGTGCGTACGACATGCACCACGAGAGCGGAACGAACACGTCGGCGACCCGTCGGGGGCAATCCCTGTGCGGGCGGCTCGACCCTGTCCGTCCGTACCGCGCCGTCGGCCGGTGCTCGTGGCAGCGCATCGGCCGAACTCCCGGCATTCGCACCCGGCGTGTCCTGAATCATGGCCACCTTCGTCGCGCCGCCTGCCGCCGTCACCCGCCCGGTGATCGGCTGCCCGGCCGTCGGTCCGGGGGAACTCCCGCGGACCGGACGCCGGTTGCGTGACAACTCGGGTGCGCTGTCGCGCCCGGTCCTGATTCCCGTGTTCGTGGTGCGCCCGAAAGGGTCGTTCCCAACCCCGGTGACCGGATCGGGCGGGACGAGATGAACCAAACCGGTACAGAAAACGTGTCGTGGCCGGGAGGTGACGCCGGGTCAGGAGGGGAGTCGGCGTACGACCGGGGCGCGGGGGCCGCCCCGGATACATCCGGGTCGCGGTCGGACGGGGCGGGGGAGCCCTGTTCGACCATCGATCCGGCTTCCGGTTCGGCCCCCGATACGGGTGGCGTGCGGGCGGGGGGTGATGCCGTGTCAGGTACGGCATCCGGCCCCGCGCGCCGCCCGGGGGAAGGGTCCGAGGCCGGGGTGCGCCCGCATGCGCGCCCCGGCCCGGGGCCCGGACGGCCGCGCGGTCGGCGGCCTGGTGCAAAGCTCGCCGCGGCGGCGATCGCCGCGGCGCACGCGGGTCCGCTCGGGGAAGCGGTACCCGTGGGTTCGAGCGGCCCGGCCGCGCGTGCGCGAACGGCCGTCGCGCACGCGCGCGAGTCGGGTCATTCGAAGGAGGGCGACCATGCCTGACCCGGTGCGGCTGTACGCTTCCGGACCCGAACCGATCCCGGCCACCGCGTCCGATCAGGTCCGCCAACCCGTGCTGCGGGCTCGGGACATCCGGGTGGACTTCGCCGGCGTACGCGCCGTGGACGAGGTGTCGGTGCGCGTCGATCGCGGCGAGGTGGTCGGCGTGATCGGACGGCACGGCAGCGGCAAGACCACCCTGCTGAACGCGATCACCGGGGTCGTGCCGGCCACCGGCGACCTGTTCGTGGCCGGGCTGCCGGTCCGCCTGGGCAGCCCCGAACGCTCGCGCCGGGCCGGCCTGGTCCGAATGTTCCAGACGCCGCAGCCGGTTCGCGCGCTCTCCGGCGCGGACAACGTCGTGCTCGCCGGCTCGGACATCCGGCATCGAGGTCTGCTGGCGGCCTGGCTGTCCCGTCCGCTGATGGCGCGGGTCGAGCAGGAGCGGCAATTCGGTGCCCGGGTCGCGCCGGATCGGGCCGGCGCGCGGGGCCGTCCCGAGCGCGGCGCGGACGTACTGACCTATGGCGAACGGCGGCTGCTGGACATCGCGCGCGGGATGGTGGCGGTGCCTCGGGTGCTGATCCTGGACGAGCCGAGCGCCGGGTTGAACGCGCGCGAGACGGAAGCCTTGCTGCTGCTCCTGCGCGGTGTCGCGGCGGACGGCGTGGGGCTGTTGGTGGTGGATCACAAGATCGACTTCGTCGACGCGTTGTGCGATCGGGTCACCGTGTTGGAATCCGGCCGCGTGGTCGCGGAGGGCACGCCGGCCGAGGTGCGACGGGACCGCCGCG
Source organism: Embleya sp. NPDC005575 (assembly GCF_040605455.1). NCBI lineage: Bacteria > Bacillati > Actinomycetota > Actinomycetes > Kitasatosporales > Streptomycetaceae > Embleya > Embleya sp. NPDC005575. The sequence goes on from NZ_JBEXCV010000070.1 coordinate 18,333, forward strand.
CCGTGGACGCATGTTCCGGGGGAGTACGCGATGCCTGAGACCGAAATGCCACACGTCGACATCGACGATGTTACCGAAATCGCCGGGATCGGCAGGATCCCGGAGCAGCGAACGGGCACACCGGACCCGCTGGAGGGCGCCCGGACCGACGATGTGCCCGAGACCGCCGGAATCGGTGCGTTCCCGGAGCGGCGAGCCGGCACACCGGACCCGCTCGAAGGCCCCCGGTCCGCGGTCGACGGCCTGCCCGGCGACCTCGGCGCCCTGCCGTACGAACCCGACGCCCCGCGCACCCAGACCCGGCTCGTGGCCGCGGTCGGCGCGAAGCCGGGCGGGCGCGAGCCGCGTGCCGCGCACGGGATCACCCGCGCGCGGCGCTGGATCCGGCTGCGCCGGTCGTAGACCGCCTACAGCCCCGGCGCACCCGGCGGGTACTTGACCGCGTTCTTGACCATCTTGTCCCGCAGCGCCTGCGCCGGGTCGATGCCGAGCCGGTCCGCGAGCCCGAGCAGGTAGGCCAGCACGTCCGCGATCTCCTCCCGGACGTGCTCGCCGCGCTCGGGGTCCGACATCACGTCGGCGGCTTGCTCCGGGGTCAGCCACTGGAAGATCTCCACCAGTTCCGCCGCCTCCACGCTCAGCGCCATCACGAGGTTCTTCGGCGTGTGGTAGGGCTGCCAGCGCCGCTCGGCGGAGAACGCGACAAGCGCGGCGGTCAGGTCGGCGAGGTCGGAACGGGCCGGGGGAGTGGTGTCCATGCCCCATGCCTACCGCATCCGACGCGCCCTCGGCGCACCGGCCGTGTCACCCCGACGGGGGAGAATGACCCAGGGCGCGTCCGGTCGATCCGGCGGGCCCGAACGCCGTCGTCCGCTCTGGAAGGTTCGCATGAGGGTCGCCACCTGGAACATCAACTCGATCGGGGCCCGGCTGCCCAAGCTGCTTGAGTGGCTGGAGCGGGCCGCGCCCGACGTGGTGTGCCTGCAGGAGCTCAAGTCCACGCCCGAGGCATACCCGACCAAGGAGCTTCAGGAGATCGGCTACGAGTCGGCCGTCAACGCCGGCGGGCGCTGGAACGGCGTCGCGGTGCTGTCCAAGGTCGGCCTGGCGGACGTCACCCTCGGCCTGGAGGCGGGTCCGGGCTTCCCGGAGGTCGACAGCCCGCACGAGGCCCGGGCGATCTCGGCGACCTGCGGCGGCGTGCGCGTGTGGTCGGTTTACGTGCCCAACGGCCGCGAGGTGGACAACCCGCACTACGCCTACAAGTTGGAGTGGCTGGCCGCGCTGCGCGCCGCGGTCGCCGCGGACGCCGCGGGTCCGCGACCGTTCGCGGTGCTCGGCGACTTCAACGTCGCGCCCACCGACCGCGACGTCTGGGATATCTCGCGGTTCGGCGAGAACTCCACGCACGTGACACAGGCCGAGCGGGACGCGGTCGCCGCCCTGGAGACCGTGGGGCTGCGCGAGGTGATGCCCCGGGCGCTCAAGTACGACGTCCCGTTCACCTACTGGGACTACCGCGAACTGGGCTTCCCGAAGAACAAGGGCATGCGGATCGACCTGGTCTACGGCAACGCGCCGTTCGCGGCGGCGGTCACCGACGCGTACGTCGACCGCGAGGCCCGCAAGGGCAAGGGCACCAGCGACCACGCCCCGGTCGTGGTGGACCTGGACGCGTAGCGCCCGGGCCACACCCCGCTCTCGGAGCCGACGGCTCGTCGACTCCGAGAGGGGGCGGGCGCGCTTCGCCTCCGAGACCGAGCGCCTTGGGATCGGGCGCCGCGAGCGCGTGCCTTCGACATCGGGGCGCCGAGGGCCGGATGCGCCGAGACCGGGCGCGCTACAGATACAACCCCTCGCCGCCGTGCGGCGATCGTTCGACCTCCACCGGTGCCGCGCCGTTGCGCAGTGCGTACAGCTCGGCGAGGGTGGCGTGGGTGCCGATGCCCTCGGCGGTCCCGAGCCACTCGCGTGCCTCGGTGAAGTCCAGCGGGCCGACGTCGATCTGGGCCAGGCACCGCCCCGGTCGAACCACGGCCGGATGCAGCCGGCCGAGGTTCTCGTTGGTGGTGATCGCGACCATCACGTTGCGGCCCTGCCCGAGCAGCCCGTCGGTCAGGTTCAGCAACCGGGACAACGCCTGCCCGGCCGAGCGCTTGGCCTCGCCCCGGATCAGTTCGTCGCAGTCCTCCAGGACCAGCAGCCGCCACCGCTGCTTCTTGGACTTGTCGTGCGACTCCTCGTCCTCGTCGCCGCGTCCGATCGCGACGTCCATCAGATAGCCGGTGTCGCCGAACAGCGCCTCCGGGTCGAGGACGCAGTCCATCCGGCACCAGTCCTGCCACGAGCGGGCCAGCGCGCGCAGCGCCGTGGTCTTGCCGGTGCCGGGCGGGCCGTGCAGCAGGATCAGCCGCCCGGACACGTCGTCCGGGGTGACCTTCATCAGCCGGTCGAACGCGTTGGTGGTCGGCGCGGTGTAGTTGCGGCGGATGTCCTCCCACGGCGCTGCGGTGATCGCCCGGGTGGTGCGGTACGGGCCGCGCCGGGCGGAGAAGTACCAAAAACCCATCGCGACGGCCTCGTCCTTGGGCGGCGGATCGGCCGCCGCGCCCTTGACCGCCTTCTTGAGCACCGCGCGGCCGACCTTCTCGTCGACGGCGGTCACGGTCACCTCGCCACCGCCGCTGCGCCAGCGGACCGAGCGCAGGGTCCAGCCGTCGCCGACGGCCAATTGGGAGGAGCGGTCGTCCTCCTCGACGGCCCGCACCACCTTGGCACCGCGGGGCACGAGTCGGGCGCCGGGCTTGACCCGATCCAGGCGGGTGGTCCTGGCCCATGGCTGGGCGCCGGTCAGGAAAGCGGCGAGGGCGAGTCCGTCCACGGCGTCGTACGGGGTGTCCGCGTCATCGAGCCCGAACACGAAGGGCAGCAGCGTTGAGGGGTCGTCACCGGCTGAACTCGGCGCCCCATCCGGTGGGTGGGGCGTCTGGCGAGGCATCGACATGATTTCGATGATCCGGTGCCCCGGGCCGTCCGTACAGGGGTTTTCGGGTAGCGGTTTCCCGGCCGGACCGGTGCCGGCCGGTGACATGCGGTGACCGTTCCAGGTCACCGCACCGGGGCTGGTGCTCCCGGGCGGGCGCTCCGGTACGACCGGGTTCGAGGACCCTCAGGGCGGCTCCCGCATCGCGGGGCCGCCCTCGTTCGGTGAACGGGGGATCGCGTGATGACCGGTTCCGACCGGTGGGGACCTTGGCTTCGCCGTATCGACCCGGGATGGGCGCGCACGGGTTGCCCCACCTCATGCCCGGCCGGCGTCCTCGGGGGACGCCGGCCGTCCCGCAACAACGCGCGGGGCGAACGCGATCCGGGTGCGCGAATCCGCACCCGGCGCGTGCCCCGGGCCGATCAACACGAGGACGGGCACCAAGAGCTACCCGGGTCGTGCCGAACGTCGAGCGGGCCCTGCGTGAACCAGCGCGCGGGGCCTGCTTGCGTGGGGCGGGGCCGGGTGGGCCGGCCGCCCGTCTTCCCGCTCGCCTAGCCGTCGTAGACCGCGTCGAAGGCGGCGAGCACGGTGGTGATCGCCTCGTCGCGGGTCAGCCCGAGGCGATGTGCGCGGTGCGCGTATTCGAGGGCTGCCTCGCTCGCGGCCCGCTGTGCCGTGTCGCCGACGGCGGCGACGAAGCTCCCGGATCGGCCCCGGGTCTCGATCACGCCGTCCGCCTCCAGCTCGCGGTAGGCGCGGGCGACGGTGTTGGGCGCGAGGCCGAGCTCGCCGGCCAGACCGCGCACGGTGGGCAGTCGGGTGCCGGCGGGCAGCGCGCCGGCCCGGGCCTGATCGGCCAGCTGGGCCCGGATCTGCTCGAACGGCGCGACGGCGGAGGCCGGGTCGATGGTGATCACCATGCCCGCGAGCCTAATGCCGGGGGTGCCCGCGGCTCCGGTTTCCGGAGGGTCGTCCGGGCCGAGGGGGGAGTGCCCGCCGCGTTACGGCCTCGGATCCGGGAATCGCCGGACGGGCCGGACCCGCTCCGACAGGGTGGGAGGACGGCGGCGAACGGGGGCTTGGCGTGGCGGCGCAGACATACCAGGAACGGCTGGGCGCGGCGGAGGCGGCCGAGTGGCGGCGGATCGGCCGGGTCCGGCGGTACACGGACGGCGACCGGCTGATGCGAGAGGGCGAACCGGCCACCGAGGCGCTGTTCTTGGCGGCCGGCCGGGTCAAGGTGGTCAGCACCGCGGAGGACGGTCGGGAGGTGGTGCTCGCCTATCGCCAACCCGGCGAGGTGTTCGGCGAGATCGCCGCGCTGGATCGGGGTCCGCACTCGGCCACGGTGATTGCGATCGGCGACGTGTCGGCGTGGTCGTTGACCACGGATCAGTTTCTGCTCTTCCTCGACCGGCAGCCCAGGGTGGCGATCAGCCTGCTGATGGTGATGACCCGTCGGCTGCGTCAGGCCGACGCACAGCGACTGAACTACCGGGCCAGGAATGTGCTGGAGCGGATGGCCGAGCGCCTGCTCACGCTCTGTGAGCAGTGCGGCGAGGAGGTCGGCGACGGTCGCCGTCGGGTGGCGATCCGGGTCACCATGCCCGAACTCGGGGCTTCGGTCGCGGCCGGCCGCGAGTCGGCGGTCAAGGCCTTCGCCCGGCTGCGCGAGATGGGCGCGGTCTCCGTCGACCCAGCACGCCGATTCGTCATCGAAGATGCCGAATTGTTGGCCCGGCTCGCGGCGGGTCGGGCCGGCGAATCCTGAGTGGAGGGTAAAAGTACGCGGCGCCGCACCCGGGGCTGCGGCACGGTGGACCCGTCGAACCCAGCGTGGTCACACGCTCACCGAAGGGGGAATCCGTGTCCGATATGCCGTCGATCCGGGCGTTGTTCGCCGTGGACGCCGAGAAGTTCACACACAACCGGGATGTGCTGCTGCCCAAGGTTCGCGAGGCCATCGGCGCGGTGGTCCCGGAGGCGTTCGCGCAGGCCGGTCTGGACTGGGACAAGCAGGTGGCCCACGTCGACGATACGGGCGACGGGCTGATCCTGACGATGACCGACGACCGTACGCACCAACTGGTCGACGCCGTCTACTGGTTGGACCGTCGACTGCGTACCCGGGCACGCCTGCACGAGGGCCCGCCGCTGCGGATGCGAGCCGCCGTGCACGTGGGCCCGATCCACGTGTCCGACGGTTCGGGGGCGGCCAAGAACGAGCTGTGTCGGCTTCTCGACGACGCGTTCGTGCGCGCCGCGCTGCGGGCCACCAAGGGCCATGTGGCCGCGATCGTCTCGGACACCGTGTACCGCACCGCCGTGTTGGGCGGGTATACGGAGGCGGTCGACCCGGCGTGGTTCCGCCGGGTCGAGTCGCACGTCAAGGACACCCGGCAACTCGCGTGGGTGCACGCGCCCGCGAATGATCTGCCGCCGACCCTGGACCCGGCGCCGCCGGCCGAGCCCGACCGACCGGGCCCGGCGGGCGACCCCGCACGACGTGCGCCGACCTCGGCGCGCCCGGAACCCGCGGCGGGCGGGCAGCAGTTCCACATCGGTGGCAACCTGCACGGAAACAACCTCGTCGGCGGCACCAACCACGGGGACATGAACTTCGGCACCGACGGCCGGGCCCACTACCGGGACCCGGACGACGAGCCGCGCTTCGGTGGTCCGGTCCGGGGCGCCTGAGATGACCGTCTCCGACGAGCGGCCGCTCGACCCGGTCGCCTCGGCCGACGCCCGCCCGGCGCGCGAGGACGCCGACGAAGTCCCGGGGGCCGGGCGGTCGCTCGACCCGGAACAGGTTGACGAGGCCTGGCCGGAAGCGGAGTTCGCGTTGCTGGACGCGGCCACGACGGTGATCGTCAACTTCAACGGCACGACGGGGAACCACGTCTTCGGTTCGCGGATGTTCGGGGACATGAGCGCCGCGAATGGTTCCGGCACCGCGGGCCGGCCGCGGCAGGCGCGGGAGGGCCCGATCTGGAAGGAGGAGAGCGATCTCGTCTGCCGTACGTTCGTGCCGCCCAAGGGATACCTGCGGGCGCGCAGCATGATGGCGCGGCATCTGATCCTGCTGACCGGCGAGGCGGAGTCGGGAAAACGCACGCTGGCCCTACATCTGATGCAGGATCAGTACGTCGAGAAGGTGGTCGCGCTCGACCCCGAAGAGGACCTGATGACCCGCCGGATCCAGCGCGGCCGGGGGTATGTGATCGACTCCGCCGCCGCGGATCTGCTGGCCGGCTACGCCCGCAACGACCTGGAGATGTTGCGCCGACGCCTGGTCGAGCGCGAGAGCGTGCTGGTCGTGACGGCGGTCGCCACCGCGCCGGTGCTCGCGCTCTGGGCGCCCTGGCACGTGCCGTGCGAACGGCCCGACCCACTCCAGGTGTTGCACAGCCACCTCGCCTACCACCTGGGTCGGGACTGGGAGCGCCGGCATCTGGACCTGGTGGACGAGGACATCGCCGAACTGGTGCGTGCCGACGGCGGCCGGCCGGACCGGGCCGCGACCATCGCCGGCGACCTGGCCGACCTGGCCGACGGCAGGTTCACCAGGACCGAGGTGCTGAACGCGCTGCGCGATCGCGATCACGCCGCCGTGGACGGCTGGCTGCGGGCCAATTCCGGGCGAGCGGACTGGGCGCTGATGATCGCGGCGGCGGTCTTCGAGGGACAGGATTACGGCATCGTCACCGAGCGGGCGGCGGCGCTGCGCGAGACGTTGGCCGAGCATCTGCCGATCGCGGACGGAGAGCCGGCCGACGGTTGGCCACCCCGGGCGCGAGCGGCCCGGCTGGAGTTGATCAACGCGACCGCGGTCGCCGCCGACGCGACCCGAGGCGGTGCCCGCTACCGGCTCGACGTGGTCGGCTTCAACCGGCCGCGCTGGGCGGCGTCGGTGCGGGCACACGTTTGGGACGTGTATCCGGACCTGCGTGATCCGCTCGTGGACTGGTTGGCCGCGACCCCGAGGTACCCGCTGGACGTCTACCGGGTCGCGGCCCGGGCCGCCGGCGACTTCATCGCCACCGGTCGCGGGCACCGGCCGTTGGCGCCGGTGCTGCGCTGGGCCCGGGAGGACGACACCAAGCGGGCGATGGTGGTGCCGGCGTTGAAGGCTGCGGCGCAGGACGCGGTCGTGGCCACCCAGGTGCGGCATCTGCTGGCGAGTTGGAGTCGGGACACCACCCGCTCGGGGCTGCGGCTGATGGCGGCTCGGGCGTACCCGGGCCTGGCGTCGGTGTATCCCGGTCGCACGTTGACCGACCTGCTCCGCCTCGCCCGGACCGGGGATCGTCCGGTGGCGACGGCGGCCCGGGAGGGCATCGCGGCACTGTGCCGGGACGGCATGCGCGCGGAGTCGGTGCTGGAGCGGGTGGAGGACTGGGAGGAGGCGGCGGCCGCGGCCGAGGTCGCGGCCGCGCTGGTCGGCGAGGACGCCGGTGGCGAACTGCTGACGGGCGAGCGCTTCCTCGCCGTGATCCGGCTCGCGGTCGGGGATCGGGACGGGTACGCCGTGGTGGCTCGGATGTTCACCACGCTGCTCGGCAGCGTCCGTGGTGACCGGGAGCGCGCCGCGGCTCTGCGGGAGACCTTCGCGCTGCTGTTTCTCCCCGGACGCGGCTACGGCCTGGAACGCCTCGCGTACGACCTGACCCGGCTGGCCTACGAGGGCCTGCCCAACGGCGACGTGATCGACATCGCGGTGCTCGAGCCCGCCATCAACGCGTTCGAGGAGCCGCCGGTTCGAACGAACGGGGGAGCAAACGCATGACCGACGACCGTACTTTCCTGGTCCGGCCCGCCACCGGCTCGCGCAGCCTGACCTGGCTCCGCCATCGCCTCGGGCTGTACGCCGATCACGTGCTGGTGGTCCCGACGAGCGCCGACCCGGTGCCGACGTTCGCGGAGGTGCGTGGGGCTCCCGAGGTGTGGTGGGTGGCGGCGCGCGAATTCGCCGACATCCGCGATTTCGAACTGCGCGCCGGACCGGACGGGGAGCGCGCCTTTCGCGTGCGGGTACAACTGCACTGGTGGGTGCACGACGCCAGGACGGTCGCGCTGCGTCGCCCTGTGGACGCCGTCTCCTTCCTCTGTCGCGACGTGGAGAATCGGATCCGCAAGGCGACGGCCGTGGTGCACGACGCCGACGAGGGCCGACTCCAGGACGAACTCGACGCCGCGCTGGCCCACCCGACCGCGCTGGCGGAATACGGGCTCAGCTATCGTCCGGTGGGCGCATTCCTGAGTGCCGAGGGCATTCCGGACAGTGTCCGCGCGGCGCTGGATGAGGCGCGCTGGGCGGTGCCACTGGAAAAGGAGCAACAACGGCTCGCCCGAGTGCGGTTGGAGTTTCACCGGGCGCTCATTCGGGAGGGTCCGGAGGCGCTCGTCGCATACTGGTTGACCCGATTTCCCGATCAGATCAAGGCGGTGGTGGATCACCTGGACCGCCACGGCTCGGCCGCGAGCGCGGATCTCACGTTGAGTACGGAACTGCTCGCGCTGCTCGGCAGTGCCGACGATTTCGAGCGAAACCAACTGCGAAAGTCGATCGTCGCCGGTCTCGCCGCGTCCGGGCCGCGCGGGGCGGAGGTGCTGCGCACCCTGGGCCTGTGGGACGACCTGGTCGAAGGCGGCCCGGGCCGGATGGGCGAACCGGGACCGCGCGGGTAGCGAACCGGGCACGACCAGGAGCCGCGCACCTTTTCGGTGCGCGGCCCCTGCGGTTCGGGCGGCGGTGCTTCGTCGCTTTGCGCGTCCGTGGCTTCCACGTCCGTCACTTTCATGTCCGTCGCTTATTGCGTCAGCCGTTTTTTACGTCCGTCGGTTTTCACGCCGGATGCCGTCCTGCCACCCGTCCGCCGCTCGATTTGCCGTTCTCGCCGCTCGGTTTATCGTTCCTCGCGGAAGAGCACGTGCTTTCCGGCGGCCGGGTCGTACTTGCGCAGCGTCATTCGCTCCGGATCGTTGCGCCGGTTCTTTCTGGTCACGTAGGTGAAACCGGTCCCGGCCGTGGACCGAAGCTTCACGATCGGACGAAGCTCGTTGCGAGCCATGCACGCCTCCCGGAGTTTCGAAGTCTGTCCCGATGGCTGCTTCAAGGCGTTTGGGTGACCGGTTATTCCACGGCTCTTGCCCGGCCGATTCTTCGTGGCGTTCGTGTCGTTCGTGGAGAGCGATCGGCGGCGGCCGATGCCGCAGGCCACCGGCGGGCTCGGAAACTCCGGGCGCGGGGCGGGTCCGCAGTGGGATGCTGACCGGGTGAATCGATCGGATGTGCTGCTTCAGATCCCCGCCGAGTTGCAACAGTTCCTGCCGCCGAGGCTGCGCGGGCTGCCGGTGAGTATCCCCGCCGACGGCGATTCGACGATCGGGCACCTGGTGGAATCGGCCGGACCCCCGCTGCCCGAGGTCGGCGCACTGCTGGTCAACGGCTTGGAGGTCGGACCGGGACACCGACCGGTCGGCGGCGAAGTGGTGGACGTGCTGCCGATCCGGCGTCCGCAGGCCATCCCGGAGTACGCCGACACGCCGCCGCGTTTTCTGCTCGACGTGCACTTGGGCGCGCTGGCCCGCCGGATGCGCCTGGTCGGGATCGACACGGCCTACCACAACGACTGCGACGACCCGACCCTGGTGATCCAGGCCAACGCCGAACGCCGCGTGCTGCTCACCCAGGACCGCGGCCTGCTCCGGCGCAAGAACCTGTGGTTCGGCGCATACGTCTACGGGATCCGCGCGGACGGCCAACTCGACGACCTGCTCCGCCGGTTCGTGCTGCCGCTCGCGCCCTGGACGCGCTGTACCGCGTGTAACGGCGAGCTGCGGGCGGCGACGCGCGAGGAGGTCGAGTCCGAGATCGAGGCGGGCACGTTGCACAAGGTGGACTCGTTCGCCCGATGCCGCGCGTGCGACCGGGTGTACTGGCACGGCGCGCACGGCGGCCACCTGGACGAGATCGTCGAGGCGGCACAACGCACTGCCGCGAGCATCCGCTGATGGTTACGGCCGGGGCATGGACGCTCGCACCGGCAGGCGCTGCCACAACGTTCTGAATCCGCTGCATTCGCTGGTCTACTTCGCGCCCGAAGGCGACCCGGAATTCGTCGCGATCGGGCTGAAGACGGGACGGATGGGCTACTTCGCGTCCCCGGCCGGGCGCTGTACGCGGGGCCGCGGCCGGACGGCGGGGGTCTTCGCGACGCGGACGGGCTGACCCGGGCGGGGAGTAGCGGGCCGGGGTCGGGTTCGGCCCCGACGGTTCCGAACGAAGGCGACGCCGACCTCGACCTCGACCTCGACTCAGCGAACCCGGCCCCGGGCCCGCAGCGGTACGGACGGCAATGCCGGCGCGTCCATCCGAGGCCCGTCGTAGCCGGTGACCGTGCCGAAGTCGGCCCCGTCCGCCCACGCCGTGCGCGCGGCCGTGACCTCCTCGCCCGTGCGCGCCACGAAGTTCCACCACATCACGATCTCCTCGGCGAACGGCTCGCCGCCGAGCAGCATCAGGTCCGCCCCGTTCGCCGACCGGATCGACAGCGACGTCCGCCCGCAGCCCAGATACAGCAGCCCGCCGGGGGTGAGCGGCACGCCGTCCACTTCGGCCTCGCCCGACATCGACAACACCGCGTACTCGAAGTCCGGCTCCAGCGGCGGCCGGACATCCGCGCCCGACGCCAGGGTCAGGTCCGCGCCGACGAGTGGGCTGTAGGTGGTGCCCGGCGAGGTGGACCCGTCCAGCGTGCCCATGATCACGGTCGCGGTCAGGCCGCCGCCGGTGACCACCGGCAACTCGGCGTGGTGCTCGAAGTGCGGGTCGACGTGCCGATGCGCGTCCGGCAGCGCGACCCACAACTGGGCGCCGTGCAACAACCGGGCGTGCTCGCGCGGCGACTCCTCGGAGTGCGAGATGGCCCGACCCGAGGTCATCAGACCCAGCTCGCCGGGCCGCACGGTGGCGAGGCTGCCCAGGCTGTCCCGGTGCAGCACGCTGCCCTCACGCAGCCAACTCACGGTCTGGAGACCCAGGTGCGGATGCGGCGGTACCTGCATGCCGGGCTCGTCCGCGATGTCGTCCGGCCCGTAGTGGTCCACGAAGCACCATGCGCCGATCATTCGTCGACCCAGGCTCGGCAACAGCCGGCGGACCATCGTGCTCTCGCCCAGCTGTACGTCGCGCGCCTTCAACAACTCGTGGACGGGTTCGCCGGGCACATCGGCGCGCCCGCCGCACGTGGTCAGGGTCGGTCGGGTATCGAGATTGCTCATGGTGCCAACGGTACGCGGAGCGGGGAGGGTGTATTCGGCGCTGCGTATCGGGTTCTGTGTGTCCGGTCCTGTGTGTCCGGCCCCGCGCCGGTCGACCTGCCGACCGGCGCCGACCCGGTCTCGCCCGCACCCGACCCTGGCCGCTTCCGGCCTCGCCGGGTCAAAAGCGGCCAGGCCGGTTTAGGACAGGGCCGGTTCCGGCCCGCCGTTGCCCCTGGAACCCCCTCTGACCAGCGGACATGCTCATCTCAGAGCCGGAACGCAGCAGCGCCGGCCGGCCGGGAGATGTCACCGCGGGATGTCTTCCGGCTCCGAAGTCCACGCTCGTTTCCACGCCTTCAGGAGCTGTTCATGCCGCAACCCACCCCCACGAGGAGCGCCGCGGTCGCCATCCTCGGACTCGTCGCCTCGGCGGCGTTCGCGATCGTCGCCCTGGCCGGTCCGGCCCACGCCGACGGCAACGGTGCGTCCCAGCCCACCTCCACCACCGGCACCACTGCCCCGACCGCTTCGATCTCGCCCTTCAACATGGGCTGGCAGTAGCGGCCCGGCGGTCGACGACGCGTCAAGCGTCGGCCGCCTCGGTCACCGACTCACGACCCACCGACTCACGACCCACTCACCGACTCCCGAGTCACCGACCCATCGAGGCCAGTGGTTCCAGGGTCAGCCAGCCGCGCTGGATCGCGCGCGCGCCCGCCTCGAATCGACTGCGCGCACCGAGCAGGTTCATCAGGTCGGCGGCGAACCGCCGGGCGGTACGGGCCGATACGCCCAGCCGCTTCGCGATCGCCTCGTCGGTCAGTCCCTGACCCAGCAGCCGAAGTATCTCCGCTTCCTGCGCGGTCAGGCCGCGATGATCCTTCACCTGGACCGCGCCCAACGGCGCCGCGTTCGACCACAACGTGTCGAACAGCGCGCACAGGGCGGTGACCGTACCGTGGCCGTTCAACACCACCGCACCCTCGCCGCTGTTCTCCCCGTCGGTGGGCATCACCGCGAGCTTCCGGTCGATCACGATCATCCGCACCGGCAACGACGGCAACGTCCTTACCTCACCCCCGAGTTCGGCAAGCCAATCGGCGTAGTCCACGGACGGCTGGCTATTGCGAACCGCATCCAGATACAACGAGCGCATCCGGATCCCGCGTCCGAGCAACTCCCGATCCAGCGGCTTGGACGCATCCAGGTTCTCCGCCGTCTGGGCGCCGCCGGGCGCAAACGTCATCACCTCGGTCTGCACGTCGCGGGTCAGCTGGGCCAACCGTTCCCGGATCCGATCCAGTCCGACCAACCGTTCGACGTCGGAATCCACGGGGCTGGGTCGAAGATCCGCGCAATCGGCGATCAGTCGGGCAGCCGCTGCCCTGGATCGCTCCACGTGGTGCTGAAGCGCCGCGAGCTCCTCCTGCTGCCGGGCGAGCAGGGCCTCCATGCCCAGCTCGGGGCTGACCGCGATCAGTCGTCCCGCACATTCATAGGACGGCCGCACCAGGGCGAGTTCGCTCAGCCGATCCAGTGCGGCCCGCACCGCCATATCCGTCATGCCGGTCTTCATTGCAATTTCTGCGATACCGAAGTCCGTATCGACAAGCATGACCCGATAAACCGATTCGGTCTTTTCGTCCATCCCGAGTTGGTCGAGCATCAGTCCCCCACCCACGCGTCCAACGAGACCTTCCCCCAGTGCCGGGATAGACCATACCCGCTGACGCAAACCAAGCGGTGTGCTGTTCTCGGCCATTGAGGATCGTCCACGAGGAATGGTCCATGTATCTCGTCCACGCCGGCGTCCTCAATTCCCGCGGCCTGCCGCCGAAGAATATGGATCCGGCCCTATTGCGCCGGCTCATCGGGGCCCACGCCGCCGGCACCGGATTGGAGCACGTCGTCGTACACGTCGACGACCTGCACCTGACCATCGGCCTGTTCCTGCGATCCGACAGCCTGGCCCGCGCCGAGTCGGCCGCACTCGCGCTGTGTCGCCGGGCCCTGGCCGCCGATGCGCGACTGGCCGGACATCGGGTGGTGCATTGCCGGGTGCCGTTGCTTCCTTTTCTTTTCGACAGCCCGCCGAACACGTGTCGCTAGGCCGGTGATTCTCGGCCCTTCGGTGGTTTTTCGGCCATCGTGGGAGCGGTTCGAATACCCTTGCCCGCGCCGCGTCGAACGCCACGCACGGATAACCACGACCGGCCGTGAAAGAACGCGACGGGAGCATCCGCATTCGTTGCGGATCTCCCGATTTCGAATTCCCAGGGGGCTCGGCAGGCGTTAGCCGCGTCCAAGTCGGCCCGCCGACGACGCGGGCGGCCGGGCGACCACACCGGCCGCCCGGCCGCCCGAGGGTGAAGCGTGCCGATGGCGCTCAGGATTCCCGGCGCGCTCCCGCCGACGGCACCGCCTGGAAGAAGCGCGGCGCGGTGAATCCGCGGACCGCGAAGGCCTTCTCGACCGCCTCTTCGACCGCCGCGCACCGGTCCGCGTCGACCAGCGCGATGGCCGAACCGCCGAAGCCGCCGCCGACCAGCCGGGCGCCCAGCGCGCCCGTGGCCAGCGCGGTGTCCACGGCGGTGTCCAGTTCGGCGCAGGAGATCGTGTAGTCGTCGCGCATCGACACGTGCGACGCGGTCAACTCGGGCCCGATCGCCCGGATATCGCCGACCTCCAGGGCCTTCACCACGCGCAGTACCCGCGCATTCTCGGTGAGGACGTGCCGCACCCGACGGCGCAACGGCCCGTCCGGCAGCGCCGCGAGGGCCGCGTCCGGGTCGGCCACCTCGCGCAGCGACGGCACTTCGAGCAGTCGCGCCGCCTCCTCGCAGGAGGCCCGGCGCTCCGCGTACCCGCCGTCCACGAGCGCGTGTTGGGCTCGGGTGTCGATCACCAGCAGCCGCAATCCCGCGCTCGCGCAATCGAATGGGACGTGACTGCCGGTCAGGTCGCGGCAGTCGAGGAAGAAGGCGTGGCCCGCGACGCAGCCGAGCGAGGCCATCTGGTCCAGCATGCCGACCGGGACGCCCACGAAGTCGGTCTCGACGCGCTGCGCGACCCGGGCCAACTCTCGGCGATCCAGGCCCAGTTCGTACAGGTCGTCGAGTGCCAGGGCGACCGCGCAGGACAGTGCCGCCGACGAGGACAGCCCCGCTCCCACCGGCACGTCGCTGTCGATCCTGATGTCGGCTCCGCCGACCTCGTGCCCCGCCGCGCGCAGCGCCCACAACACACCGGCCGGATACGCGGCCCACCCGGTCAGCGCGCCGGGCGCCAGGTCGGCGATCGCCAGGTCGACCGATTCGCTCCCGGCGTGACCGGACGCCAGACGCAGTCGGCCGTCCGTACGCCGCCCGACGGCGGCGCGCGCGGTGTGCGGGATCGCGATCGGCAGCACGAAGCCGTTGTTGTAGTCGGTGTGTTCACCGATCACGTTGACCCGGCCCGGCGCCGCCCAGACCCCCTCGGCGTGGAACTCGCTCACCACCCCGCCTCGCCGTCCCGCAGGAAGGACCACGCGTCCGCCACGATGTTCTCCAGCGACGTCCGGGTGGGACGCCACCCGAGCACGTCGCGCGCCCGGTCTGCAGCGGCCACCAGCACCGGCGGATCGCCCGCCCGGCGCGGCGCCTCGTGCGCGGGCACGGCGCAGCCGGTGACCGTCCGGACCGCGTCCACCACGTCGCGGACCGAGAAGCCGGTCCCGTTGCCGAGGTTGCAGATCAGGTGCCCGGTCGCGGCGCCGTCCTCGCCGGTCGCGGCGAGCGCGAGCAGGTGCGCGTCGGCCAGGTCGGCGACGTGGATGTAGTCGCGCACGCACGTGCCGTCGGGCGTCGGGTAGTCGGTGCCGTACAGCGCCACCGAGCCGCGGGTGCCGTTGGGCACCTGGAGGGCCAGCGGGATCAGGTGGGTCTCGGTCGCGTGCCGCTCGCCGTACCGGCCGTACGCGCCCGCGACGTTGAAGTAGCGCAGGCTCACCGCCCGCAGGCCGTACGCGGCGCAGTACGAGGTGATCAGATGATCGACCGTCAGCTTCGAGGCGCCGTACGGGTTCGTCGGCGCGCACGGCGCGTCCTCGGTGATCGGCGAGACCTCGGGGGCGCCGTAGACGGCCGCGGTGGAGGAGAACACGAAGCGGGTGACGCCGTGCGTACGCAACGCGTCCAGCAGCGCGAGCGAGCCGCCGACGTTGTTGTGCCAGTACTTGGCCGGGTCGGTGACGGACTCGCCGACCAGGGAGGAGGCGGCGAAGTGCAGGACCGCGTCGAACGACGCGTCCAGGTGCCGGGCGGCATCCTGGACCCGGCCCTCGATGAACCCCGCCTTGTCCGGGACCGCGTCGCGATGCCCGGTGGACAGGTCGTCGAGCACCACCACGTCGTGTCCGGCCGCGACCAGGTGGGCGGCGACCACGCTGCCCACGTAGCCCGCGCCGCCGGTGACCATGAGCCTCATTCGCCGACCTCCCGCAGTCGTGCCGCCGCGGTCTCCGGCGGTACGTCGCTGATGAACACACCCATCCCGGATTCGCTTCCGGCAAGGTACTTCAGCTTGCCCGGCGCCCGCCGAATCGAGAAAAGTTCCAGGTGGAGCGCGAAGTCGACCCGGCCCGAGCGGACCGGCGCCTGCTGCCAGGCGGCGATGTACGGCGCGGGCTCGCCGTCGAAGAGGCGGTCGAAGCGGTCGAGCAGATCCAGGTACATCGGGCCGAACTCGGCGCGCGCGGCCTCCTCCAGCGCGAGCAGGTCCGGCACCCGGTGGTTCGGGTACAGGTGCACCTCGTACGGCCAACGCGCGGCGGCAGGCACGAACGCGGTCCAGTGCTCGCCCTCGGCCACGATCCGCGACCCGTCGGCCCGCTCGGCGGCGAGCACGTCCTCGAACAGGTTGCGGCCGGTGCGGTGCCGGTGCGCGGCCGTGCTCGCGATCATCGTGGCCGTGCGCGGGGTGACGAACGGGTAGGCGTAGATCTGCCCGTGCGAGTGCGGCAGCGTGACGCCGATCTCCCGGCCGCGGTTCTCGAAGCAGTACACCTGCTCTACGCCGGGCAGCGCGGACAACTCGGCGGTGCGGTCGGTCCACGCGTCCAGCACCAGGCGCGCGCGGTCGGGGGTGAGGTCCTTGAAGGACGCGTCGTGCTCGGGGGTGAAGCACACCACCTCGCACCGTCCGCCGGACGGCCGGCGTGGGAACGGGTCGAGGTCCCAACCGGGTTCGGGCTGCCCGGCCGGCGCATCGGCGGGGCCGGACGTGGACGGGCCGGACATCGACGGGAAGCGGTTCTCGAAGACGACGACCTCGTAGTCGGCCTCGGCGACCTCGGTGGCCCGCTCCGGCGTGGACGGGCACAGCGGGCACGCGTCGGCCGCGGGCAGGTGGGTCCGGGTCTGCCGGTGCGAGGCGACCACGACCCATTCGTCGAGCAGTCGGTCGTAGCGCATTTCGGAGCCGCTGACCACGGGGGCGAGATCACGCGTGTCGACGGCGGTGCGGACCGCGTCGTCCCGCGTGTCGTAGTAGACGATCTCGCGACCGTCGGCCATGACGGCCTGCGTCTTCTTCATACTTCAATTTTGCGAAGCTTTCCAAAACTTGTCAATGAGAAAGCTCTGGCGGGCGAAAGGCTTGTCATTGCCACCCCTCGCGTCGCCGCCCACCCGGCCTCACCTGCGGTTTGACAAGTTTCGGAAGGTGTCCGCAAGATGCTGCCCATGCCTGACGACGACACCGACGGTCTGCCCGCCGAGGGCCGCCGCGCCCGGATGGCCGCGACGATCGCGGATCGAGGCTTCGCCAAGGTCACCGACCTGGCCGAGGCGTTCGGCATCTCGCGCGTGACGGTGAGGGCCGACCTGGAGGTGTTGGAGCGTCAGGGTCGGCTGCGCCGAGTCCGCGGCGGCGCCATGTTCACCGGCCGCGATCCCCGGGTCGAGCCGTCCTTCGAGGAGGCGCTGACCTCGGCGTCGCCCGCGAAGACGCTGATCGGGCAAGCCGCCGCGGCGCTGGTGTCGCCGTCCGAGAGCGTGGTTCTGGACGTGGGCACGACCACCACGTTCGTGGCCCGAGCCCTGGTGGACCGCGACGACCTGCGCGACCTTGTGGTGTTCACCAACGGGCTGACCATCGCACTGGAGCTGGAGCGCGCCATCCCCCGGTTCTCCGTCGTGGTCACCGGCGGCACCCTGCGGCCGTTGCAGCACTCCCTGATCAATCCGCTCGGCGACCACATCCTGGAGCGGATCCACGCCGACACGGTCTTCCTCGGCTGCAACGGCGTGCATCCCACGGGTGGCATCACCAACGTGAACCTGCCCGAGGCCGAGGCCAAGCGCGCGATGTTGCGGGCGGCCGGGCGTCGGGTCGTGGTCGCCGACGGCTCGAAGCTGGGCCGGATCGAACTCGCCGAGGTGTGCCCACTGGCGGACATCGATTTGCTGATCACCAGCGGTTCGGCCGACTCGGACACGCTCGACGCGCTGCGCGACGCGGGGCTGGAGATCCTGGTCGCCGGGTAGCGCGCGCAGTAGCGGCGCCCTGTCGGTCGCCGAGTGGCGCGCGCATGGCGTGGGGCGGGTGCGCGGGTGTGCCTGGTTCACCCGGTTTACCGGTGCGCCGGTGTCCGATCTGCCCGGCGTGCCGATACGCCCGGCACGTCCGGTGTCCGATGTGCCCGGTGTCTGCGGCGCTGCTTCGGTGGTCGGATGCCGGAAGTGAGTACTTGTACGGATGCCCGCGTCGGACCCGCCGCCTAGCTTGATCCGCATGACCTACACGCCTCCCACCCCGGGCAGCAACGGCGACGGCTTCGCCCGTGCGGCGGCGTTCGTCGTCGGCCTCTTCGCGTTCGTCGTGGTCGCGATGACCGACCTGTTCGTCCTGATCGGCTTCGGTGGCGCCACCGAATCCTGCGCCAACCAGGCGTGCCGCGACTGGTACGAAACCCGACTCCCGTGGGTCTTCGGCCTGTTCGCCATCAGCTTCGTGACAGCCCTGATCGCGCTGGTGCGCCCCTCCCGCCGACCGGGCGGACGCCGCACCACGATCACGCTCCCGTTGGTCCTCGCCGCCATCGCCCTCCAGGCCACCGCCTTCGCCCTGAGCCAAAACGGCCCGGCAGCCTGAGGGCCGCGACGCCGCCGAACTCCATCAGCCGTCACGACCCGACCCCCCTGCCCCACGACCGGCCGGGCGCCGTCCGCCGAGCCCGACTGTTCGTGCCGCGAGACCCGGGTGTTTCCGGCCGGAACAGCGCACCGCGCAAAGGGTGTGAGGAGGCCGTATCGCCGGCTCGGGCCGACTGCGGAGCGCGCTTCGTCACCACCCGCGCAAGCTCGGTGACGGTCGGGTATCGGCTGCTCGACCGGCGCCGGACACCGTGCCGGCAGGACCGGCTGTGTGCGCGTGCGCACCTGCGCTGACCTGCGCGGACGCCGCCCGGGGGTGCGGGCGGCGGACGGCGGACGGCGGCGTGACGGTGCCCCCGGCAGGACTCGAACCTGCGACCAAGTGCTTAGAAGGCACCTGCTCTGTCCACTGAGCTACGAGGGCGTGGGCGAATCAGGATCTTGCACCGGATCCGGTCGCGGCACAACAGAATAGGGCCGTGTGCATGCCTCACCAGCGTTCCGGCGGTCACCGTTACCTGATCAGACGCAGTTGGCGGCCAGAATGTGATCAGAGAAGGGCCGAAACGGACAGAGGGAGGCGCAGTGGGTCCCATAAGGACTGTACTTGTCGGCTACGGCGTAGGGGGCTCGGCCTTCCACGCACCGGTCATCGAGGCCGTGGACGGGCTGGAACTGGTTGCCGTGGTGACCGGGAATCCGGAGCGCGGGGCGCAGGTGCGCAAGCGGCATCCGCAGGCCGAGGTGATCGGGACGACCGACGAGATGTTCGCTCGCGCGGGTGACTTCGACCTCGTCGTGATCACCGTGCCGAACCGCTTCCATGTTCCGCTGGCGACCCGTGCGTTGGCGGCCGGGCTGCACGTGGTGGTGGACAAGCCGTTCGCGGGGACCGCCGCCGAGGGTCGGGAGTTGGGTCTGACGGCGACCCGCCATCACCGGGAGCTGGGGGTCTACCAGAACCGTCGGTTCGACGGTGACTTCCGGACCGTGCGGCGTCTGGTCGAGGAGGGGCGACTCGGCGAGGTGTACCGGTTCGAGTCGCGGTTCGAGCGGTGGCGCCCGCAGGTGCGGACCTCGGGGTGGAAGGAGCAGGCCGATCCGGCGGCGCTGGGCGGAATCCTGTACGACCTGGGGACCCACTTGATCGACCAGGCGGTGGCGCTGTTCGGGCGACCCACCCATGTGTACGCCGAGTTGGACACCCGGCGAGCCGGGGCGCTCGTGGACGACGAAAGCTTCGTGGCGCTCACCCACGCGAATGGCGTGCGGTCACACCTGTGGATGAGTGCGACGGCGGCCGATCTCGGACCGCGCTTTCGGGTGCTCGGGTCCGAGGCGTCGTACGTGAAGTTCGGGATGGACCCGCAGGAGGAGTTGTTGCGCGCCGGGGCGGACGTCGGGACGCCCGGGTGGGGGACCGAGCCGCCGGCGGCGTGGGGGGTGCTCGGTACGCCCGGCAACACCGTGCCGGTGGAGACCGAGCCGGGTGCCTATCAGGACTACTACGCCGCGTTCGCGCGTGCGGTACGCGGGGAGGGTGCGCCGCCGGTGTCGCTTGGCGAGGCCGTGACCGTACTGGAGACGATCGAGGCGGCGCAGCGGTCCTCCGCCGACGGAGTGACCGTCACGCTGTAACAGCGGCGGTGCGTTGAGAATGCGGACAATACGGGCACTGGCCGCCCGTGGTGATCATGGGAAGCGACACCTTGTCCGCAGCCCTCGCCGACCTGCGGGACAAGGTCGTGGCGACGTGCTTCCCGATCGACCTGCCCGGCGCCGCGCAGGCGCGGCTGGCCCGCCGCGAGTTGATCGACCAACTCGGCGACTACCTGCTGCCCCGCCTCGCGGTGCCGCGCGCGCCGCTGCTGGCGGTGGTCGGCGGATCCACCGGCGCGGGCCGGTCCACCCTGGTGAACGCGTTGGTCGGGCGCGAGGTCACGCCGGCCGGGCCGCTGCGGCCGACCACGCGCGTGCCGGTCCTGGTGTGCCGCTCGGGGGACCGGCACTGGTTCGCTGCGGAGGCCGGGTTCGAGCTGCGGTTGGACGAGCGGGTGCCGCCCGGGATGGCGTTGCTCGACGTACCGGACATCGACTCGGTCTCCGCCGACAACCGGCGGATGGCGGTGCGCCTGCTCGGCGCCGGCGACCTGTGGATCTTCGTCACCACCGCGTCGCGCTACGCGGATGCCGCGCCGTGGCATCTGCTCAGGCTCGCGCGCGAGCGCGACACGCGTCTGGCGATCGTGTTGAACCGGGTGCCGGCGGAGTTGCTCGACGGGGTCCGGTCCGACTACGTGCGGCTGTTGCGGCAGGCGGGATTGCACGACGTGCCGCTGTATCCGATCGTGGAGACCGAGCCGGGGGCCGGGCTGCCCGAGCGCAATGTGGTGCCGGTCCGTACCTGGCTCGCGGAGCGCGGCGCGGATCCCGACGCGCGGGCCGCGGTGGTTCGGCGTACCGTCGGCGGGCTGCTGCACAGCCTGGATCGGCGGGTGCCGCCGCTCGCACAGGCGGCGGGGCGACAGTACGAGGCGGTCGATCGGGCGCGGGCGTGTGTGGATCGGGCCTACGCGGCGACTTCGCGGTGGGCGCTGCGGGCGCTCGACGACGGGTCGTTGCTGCGCGGCGCGGCGGCGGGACTCTGGCACGACGGGGACGACGCGGGGGCCGCGCGGGCGGTCCGGGAGAGTCTGGACGCGCTGGTGGCGGATGCGTTCGCGCGGGGCGCCGACCGGTCGGCGGGATGCCTGCCGCCGGGCGGAGTGCGCAGGCCGGCACCCCAGCCGCTCCGCTGGCCGGGCGCGGCGGACCCGCTCGCGCTGATCGCGGCGGTCGGCGGCATCGAATTGGCGCCCGGCATCGGGCGTGAGGCGGCCGGTCGGCTCGGTACCCGGATCGGATCCGAGCCGGCCGCGCGGCTGATTCTGGACGTCCACCGGGGACTGTGCGTCGTCGTCGCGGCGGCGCTCGACGGCGAGCGGGAACGCCGGGTGGCGGCGATGACTCCGCTGCCCGCGCGGGCCGAGGCGGGGTTGATCGAGGCGCTCGGCGTGGTGCGGGGGAGCGCGTGAGCGCGCGGGCGGTGCGGGCGGTGCGCGGCGGGTGGGTGAGGGGACGCGGGGTGGGTGGTGGGCGGCTGCCTGTGCGGCCTCGGGGGCGGGTCGGCGCGCGGTTCGATGCGCGATGTGAGGCTCGATGCGGCGTGTGGGGCGAGGTGTTGGGCGACCCGCGAGTCGATGGGTGGGGCGGATTTGGGCGTGGCGGGCGGTGCGGTACGCCGTGCGGCATGCCGGTCGGTGTGTGGTGTGGGTTCCGGGGCGTAGCGCGGTTCGGTACGTCGTGCGGCACGTCGGTCGGTGCGTGGGGCGGTCTTGGGCGTGGTGGGCGGTGCGGTACGCGGTGTGGCATGCCGGTCGGTGCGGGGTGCGAGGCGCGGTTCGATAAGTGGTGCGACACGCTGGTCGGTGCGTGGGGCGGGCTTCGGTATGGCGCGCGGTGCGGGTGCGGTACGCGGGGTGGCATGCCGGTCGGTGCGGGGTGTCGATCCTGGGTCGGAGCGTGGTTCGGCGCGCCGGTCGATGCCCGGTGTTCGTCCCGCTTCGAAGCGCGGTTCGGTAGGCGCGTCGACGCGTGCTCCGGTGTTCGATGCGACTCGTTGCGGACGAGCGGGTGACCGCCGGTGGGCAGTATGTCGATCGGTTCGCCGTGCGCCGGGCCCGGCACGCGAGTGGGACCGAGGAGTCCGCGCGGCTGATGGCGCGGTTGGCCGCGCTCGATCGGACCGCGGCGCTGGCCCGGGATCGGCTGCCCGACGCCGATCTCGCCTTGATCGAGGATCTGCTCGGCCACGCCGAGACCCGGTTGGGGACGGCCACGTGGCACACCGTGGTCGCGCTCGCGGGCGCCACGGGCGGCGGCAAGTCGTCGTTGTTCAACGTGCTCACCGGGCTGTGGCTGGCGGATACCGGCGCCCGCCGGCCGACCACCCGGACCACCCAGGCGTGCGCCTGGGACCTTGAGGGCGCGGCGCCGTTGCTGGACCTGCTCGGCATCGAACCGGTGCGCCGGGTGGCCCGGCACGGATCGCTGGACGCGCGCCGGGGCGGCGGGATGCCCTCGGGTCTGGTCCTGCTCGATCTGCCGGACCACGATTCGCTCGACCTCGCGCACCGGGCGGAGGTGGACGCGGTGGTGGCGGTCGCGGATCACATCGTGTGGGTGCTCGATCCGCAGAAGTACGCGGATGCGATCGTGCACGACCGCTATCTGCGGCCGTTGCGGCATCACGGCCACAGCATGACGGTCGTGCTCAACCACGCGGACCGGTTGCCGGCCGGGGACCTCGCGGCATGCCTGACCGATGTGCGGGCGCTGCTGGCGGCGGACGGGCTCGCCGAGGTAAGGGTGTTGGCGACGTCGTCGGAGACCGGGCTCGGGATCGCCGAACTGCGCCGGGTGGTGGTGGCCGCGGCCGGCTCCGGCGAGGCGGCGGTGACCCGGCTGGCCGCGGATCTGGACACGTTGACCGAACGCCTGGACCCCTATTTCAGCGGCGTGGTGCCGGGGGTGGACGCGTTCACCGCCGAGGACCGGGGCGCACTGGTGGACGGTTTGTGCGAGGCGGCCGGGGTGGCAGTCGTCGCGACGTCCGCCGGAGAGGGGCTGCGGACTCCGCGGGGGCCGCTGTCGGGGCGTCGGGTACGGCGGCCTGCGGTGCGGCCCGGCCCGGTGCAGGTGCATCGGGCCGAGCAGGCGATCCGGCAGGCGGGCACGCGACTGACGCGGGGGTTGCCGGCGCCGTGGGTGGGCGGGGTGCATCGGGCGCTGGCCGAGGGACTGCGCGGGTTGCCGGACGAGTTGGACGTGGCGCCGGCGGGGGCCGTGCCGGAGGCCGCTTCGCCGACGCTCGGGGCGCGGGTGGCGGTGGGCGCGCAGTGGGTCGGGGTGATCGCGGCGGCGGCCGGGTTGATCGGTGCCGGGTTGGCCTGGACGGGGGTGCCGGTGGTGCGCTGGTTCGGGGTGCCGGGGCCGTGGTGGGTGGCGGCGGTGGGGCTGGTCGTGGTGACGGTGGGGGTGTGGTTCGGGCGGCGGGCGGCGGAGGCGGCCGTGGAGCGGCGGACGGTGGAGGTGGCGGCGGCGCTGCGGTCACGGGTGGCGGAGGCGGCGGATCGGCTGGTGGTGGGGCCGGCGGCGGCGGAGTTGGCGCGATATCGGGAGGCGCACGCGTATTTCGTGGCGGCTCGGGAGCCGATGCGGCAGGGGTGAGGGGGCAGGGGCGAGGGGGCAAGGGTGGGTGCAGCCGGGGTTGCCGCTTACGTGGGCGAGGAGGCACCCAGGCCGCCCGTCACTCACGTGAGTGACGGGCGGCCTGGGTGCCACGCACGCGGGCCAAGCGCGCTGTAGGACCGGGGGCGCGGTGTCCACAGGCCGCCGGGGCCTTGGCCGGGCGTGGGAGC